>CANRDJ010000059.1 GCA_947629355.1 uncultured Clostridia bacterium | reverse complement strand
TCTTCTTGTTACACTACATTTATCTGAATAACATCTTGAACCTTTAAGAAATAACTTTTGTCCTTCTCTACGGCATACTCGACATTGTTCGTCTTTATATCTTGACATTTATTTTTCTCCTTTCTTAAAGTTAGTCGTTCATATTTATTCTGCAATTCTAACTTCTAATCTATATTTTTCTAATTTTTAATAACTAAACTCTTCTTCTTTTTGGTGGTCTACATCCATTATGTGGTATTGGTGTTACATCTTTTATCATGCTTATTTCAAGACCTGCTGTTTGAAGTGATCTTATTGCAGCTTCTCTACCAGATCCTGGCCCTTTAACATAAACTTCAACTGATTTTAATCCATGTTCCATTCCTGCTTTTGCAGCTGTAAGAGCTGCTTCTCCTGCTGCGAATGGTGTGCTTTTTCTTGAACCTTTAAATCCTAATTCTCCAGCACTTGCCCAAGCAATAGCATTTCCTTTTTCATCAGTTATTGTAACTATTGTATTATTAAAACTAGAATGAATATGTGCTGCACCTTTTTCAATGTTTTTTCTGTCTCTTCTTCTAGTAACTTTTTTTGCTACCTTAGCCATAATTTATTTACTCCTCCCTATTTCTTTTTGCTTACTAATTTTCTAGGACCTTTTCTTGTACGAGCATTAGTTTTTGTTCTTTGTCCTCTTACAGGTAAACCTCTTCTATGTCTAATTCCTCTGAAACATCCTATTTCAGTAAGTCTCTTAATATTCAATGCAACTTCACGTCTTAAGTCACCTTCAACTTTATAATCTGCCATTGCACTTCTTATTGATTGTATTTGTTCATCTGTTAAGTCTTTTACTCTAGTATCTGGATTGACTTTAGCTTCAGCTAATATTTTATTAGAACTTGTTCTACCTATACCATAGATGTATGTAAGTCCTATTTCAACCCTTTTTTCCTTAGGTAAATCTACTCCTGCTATACGAGCCATATTTTCTTTCACCTCTTCTAAATATTTTGTTGTTTTAGTTTTTACTTTGTTGTTTGGATTAAATGGTTTAATTAGTATAATTTGAAATGTAACTAAACCTATATAATAAATAAAAATAGATAGTTCTTAAAAATCTCTTTTTAAGACAGCCGCTTCTCTATTTTTATGTATTAACTAAATAATACACAAATTAACCCAAGTTTTTGTACTTAGGCTAATTAACCTTGTCTTTGTTTGTGTTTTGGGTTCTCACATATTACCCTAGTAACACCTTTTCTTTTTATTATTTTGCATTTTTCACATATTTTTTTTACTGATGGTCTTACTTTCATTATTTTCACCTCATCTTCTTAATTAAAATAAATCAAAAATGGTATATTGCAAGGAAAACAAATAAAAATTTTTGAGATTATACGCTGTATATCGAAAAAATTTTTATGTAGTTTGACAAAGCAAGATGCCGTTTTTCATTTATTTAGCTCTCCAGGTAATACGTCCACGATTCAAATCATATGGAGAAAGTTCAAGTTTTACTTTATCACCTGGTAGGATTTTTATATAATTCATTCTAAGTTTTCCAGAAATATGTGCTAAAACTTGATGTCCATTTTCAAGTTCAACCTTGAAATTTGTATTAGGTAATGCTTCTACTACTGTTCCTTCAACTTCAATAACATCTTCCTTAGACAATTTTTCGTCCTCCTATTTTTATTTTTTCAAAAATAACTAGTATATTATATCGTATAATTAAATGATTGTCAATATTTCTGGCTCTTTTTCTGTAATTAAAATTGTATTTTCATAATGTGCTGATAAACTTCCATCTTGTGTTATAATAGTCCAGCCATCATCTAGTTCTAAAATTCCTGGTTTACCCATAATTACCATTGGCTCTATTGCAAGTGTCATACCAGGTTCTAGTCTTATTCCTCTTCCTGGTTTTCCGTAGTTTGGAATACCTGGATCTTCGTGCATCTTAGTTCCTATTCCATGTCCTTGAAATTCTCTTACAACAGAATATCCATTTTCTTCTATGAAACTACCAATTGCATGAGATATATCTCCTAATCTATTTCCTTTTTTAGCAAATTTTATTCCTTCAAAAAATGCCTGTTTAGTAACTTCAACCAATCTTTTTGTTTCTTTTGATACGTTTCCTACAATATATGTTCTTGCACAATCTCCATTGTATCCATTTTTATATGCTACTAAATCAATGCTTATTATATCACCATCTTTTAAAATTGCTTTCTTAGATGGTATACCATGTATAACTTCGTCATTTATTGAACTACAGATAGATCCTGGAAAATCAGGAACACCTTTTATTCCACTTGGATATCCTTTTTCTGCTGGTATTCCTCCACATGCTCTAATTACTGTTTCTGCTATTTTATCTAATTCAAATGTAGAAATTCCTGGCTTAATTGCTTTTTCTATTTCTTTTTGAGCAAGATAAGCTACTCTTCCTGCTTCTCTCATTAATTCAATTTCACGTTTTGATTTTATTGTTACCAATTTATTACCCCCATACAAATTGTTGTTTGTAGAGATAAATTTATTTTCAAATCTGTAGGGGCAGATTCCATATCTGCCCGAAATTTATCTGTTTTCGGGCGGAAATTGATTCCGCCCCTACAACATTTGCAACAAATTTAATTTTATAAATTACAATTTATATTGATTTAATTAACTATTTTTTATGTATTCTTCTACTTCTTTTGCAACGTCATAAGATGTTTTTCCAATTTTGTCACCTGCTTTTGCATCAAAAAGAACTTTTGCATTTTTATAATGATTTATTAATTCTTGTGCTGATTTGCTATATACTTTTAATCTATTTTCTACAACCTCTGGTTTTTGATCTTCTCTTTGATAAAGTTCTCCACCACATTTATCGCAAATTCCTTCTTGTTTTGGAGGATTAAATACTACATTATATATTTCACTGCATCCTC
>CANRDJ010000058.1 GCA_947629355.1 uncultured Clostridia bacterium | reverse complement strand
TTCTCCACCACATTTATCGCAAATTCCTTCTTGTTTTGGAGGATTAAATACTACATTATATATTTCACTGCATCCTCTGCAACTTCTTCTATTTGCAATTCTTCCTACTATTTCATCAAATGGAACATCTATGTTTAATGCCATATCAACTTTTGCTCCCATTTCACCTAGCATTTTATCAAGGCTTTGTGCTTGTACTTCTGTTCTTGGAAATCCATCTAAAACTGCTCCATTTGCTACATCTGCTTCATTTAATCTAGCTTTAAGCATTTTTATTGTAACTTCATCTGGTACAAGTTCTCCTTTATCCATATATTTTTTTGCTTCTTTTCCTAATTCTGTTTCATTTTTTAAATTTTCTCTAAATAAATCTCCTGTTGATATATGTGCTAATTTTAAATCTTCTGCTATTATTTTTCCAACTGTTCCTTTTCCACTTCCTGGTGCTCCTAATAATACTATATACATAGCTAAATTCTCCTTTTATTAATATTTTTTCTTACGGTAGGACGAACCCCTGTCTGACCGTACAACGTTTGCAATTAATTTGTTATTTTTTTCTGGCGGACACAAGGCCCGCCTCCTACATATTTTGTAATATGTTTCTCGGGCACAGTTCGGTATTCCTTACCGACAACGCCCCTATATTTTAATCTTTTATAACTACATTACACGAAATCAGAGGTATGAATTTAAAATATATTTCTAAATTCTAACTTCTATTCCAAGAATCCTTTATAATGTCTCATAACTAATCTAGATTCTAATTGTTGTACTGTTTCTAATGCAACACCAACTACGATAAGTATAGATGTTCCTCCAAATGCTACGTTAAGACCTGTAAATCTCATAAGCATTGGAAGTATTGCAATAATACTTAAGAATAATCCTCCAAATAAAGTTAATTTACTTATTATACTTGATAAATATTCTGTTGTTGGCTTACCTGCTCTAATTCCAGGTATAAATCCACCATTTTTCTTTATATTATTTGATACTTCTGCAGGATTAAATGTTGCATATGTATAAAAGTAAGTAAATCCTAATATTAGCAATAAATACACAATAGCATTTGTTATAGTATAACCTATTCCAACTTGAGAAGTTGAAGTGGCTATTGAAAATTTATATACGCCAGCCCAAAATCCGGTTTGAGTAGATATATTTGCATTAAACATTTGTATTATCATTGCAGGAAATGTCATAAATGATGATGCAAATATTATTGGCATAACTCCTGCCATTGCTAATTTTAATGGAATATGTGTGTTTTGCCCACCATACATTTTTCTTCCTATAACTTTTTTTGCATATTGTACAGGAATTCTTCTTTCAGCTTCTTGTACAAATACAACTCCAGCAACTAAAATTATTGCTCCTATTATTATACCTAATGATATTAACATTCCTGTTGTACTAAATCCAACATTTGTAAACATCAAATTATATATTGTTGTTACAGCTGAAGGAATTGAAGATATAATACCTATAAATATAATTATAGAAATACCATTTCCAATACCTTTATTCGTAATTTGTTCTCCAAGCCACATAAGTAGTGCTGTACCTGCTACTAATGATAGTACTATTAGTGCTCCTGTTCCAAATCCTGGATTTATAAATACTCCATAAGCTGAATATGTACCGCTATATGACATATATATACCTATTGCTTCTACTAATGCTAAAACTAATGTAAGCATTTTAGTATATCTATTTATTTTGGCCTTTCCTTCTTCTCCTCCTTCTTTAATTATTTTTTCTAAAGAAGGAATTACCATTCCTAATAATTGTATAACAATTGATGCTGTAATATATGGGCTTATTGACATTGCAAATATAGAAAATCTTGAAAAAGCTCCTCCTGATATTAAATCAATAAGTCCAGATATGCTTCCAGTTGCTTGAGAAGTTAAATTGCTTAATGCTACTGTATCAACACCTGGTACTGATATATAACATCCCAACCTAAATAATACAATTAATAACAATGTATATAGTATTCTTTTCCTTACATCTGGTGTTTTTAAAGCATTTTTAATAGTTTGAAACAAAGCTAAATCACCTCTACTTTTCCACCAGCTGCCTCTATTTTTTCTTTAGCAGCTTTTGTGAATCTTGTTGCTTTTACTGTTAATTTTTTATCCAAATTTCCAGTAGATATTACAACGATACCATCATTAGCCTTACTTATTATTCCATCTGCAATCAGACTTTCTGCTGTTACATTATCTGATTTACTTTTATTAAGCATTGTTAAAGTTACTTCTGTATAGTTAGATGCATGAATATTTTTAAATCCTCTTTTTGGAAGTCTTCTATATAATGGTGTTTGACCACCTTCAAATCCACGTCTTACTCCGCCGCCAGCTCTTGCTTTTTGTCCCTTATGCCCTTTACCTGATGTTTTTCCAAGTCCTGAACCAATTCCACGTCCTACTCTTCTTCTTGCAACTTTTTTTCTGCTTGCTTTTATATTTCCTAATTCCATCTATTTCCCTCCTTATCTATTTTTACACTATTTCGCTTGCTTTTTTACCTCTTTTTTTAGCTACTTCTTCTGCTGTAGCCATATTTTCAAGAGCATTCATTGTAGCATAACCTACGTTTCTAGGGTTATTTGTTCCTATTACTTTTGTTTTTATATCTCTATATCCTGCAAGTTCAAGAACTGGTCTTACGCTACCTCCTGCAATTAATCCAGAACCTTCTGCTCCTGGTTTTAATAATACACTTGCTGCTCCAAAAGTTCCTACAAATTCATGTGGTATTGTTGTCCCAACAATTGGAACTTCTATTAAATTCTTTTTAGCATCTTCTATAGCTTTTTTTATTGCATCTGGAACTTCTGCTGCTTTTCCATTTCCTATGCCTACATGACCATTTTCATCTCCAACAACAACTACTGCACTAAATCTGAAATTTCTACCACCCTTAACAACTTTTGCAACTCTGTTAATGGCTACTACTTTTTCTTTTAATTCCGTTACTTCGTTTTCCATATTTCCTCCTTAAAACTCTAAACCGGCTTCTCTTGCAGCTTCTGCAAGTTCTTTTATTATACCGTGATAAATATATCCACCTCTATCATAAACAACAACTTTTATATTCTTTTCTATTGCTCTTTTTGCAATTAATGCTCCAACTTCTTTGGCTGCTTCTTTATTTGATTTTTTTGTTTTTACAGCTTTATCTAAAGTTGATGCTGAAACAAGTGTTACACCTTTTACATCATCAATTACTTGAGCATATATATTACTGTTGCTTCTGTATACGCATAATCTAGGGCACTCTGCTGTACCACTAATTTTCGTGCGTACTCTTTTATGTCTTCTTTCTCTTTCTAATTTTCTATTTGTTTTAGTAATCATTTAAGAAAATCTCCTTTCTTTTCTAATTATATTATCTTTCTTAAAACAAATCAAAATTAGTATAATGTGCATCTTCAGTAATTTCAAAAAGCAGAGGCATACATCTGTACGTTGAGCATTTTTGAAATAATGAAAATGTGCAAGATACTGATTTTCATTTGTTTTACTTTCCTGTTTTTCCTTCCTTACGTCTAATATGTTCATCAGAATACTTAATACCTTTTCCTCTATATACTTCAGGTGGTCTTTTAGTTCTTACTTCTGCTGCTGTTTGACCAACTAGCTCTTTATCTATTCCTCTTACAATAATTGTGTTTGGATTAGGTACTTCAAATGTTATTCCTTCAGGTTCATCCATTTTTACAGGATGAGAATAACCAATTGTTAAAACTAATGTTTTTCCTTGTTTTGCAGCTCTGTATCCAACTCCATTAATTTCTAATTGTTTTGTAAATTCTTTAGAAACACCTTGAATCATATTATTGATTAAAGTTCTTGTTAAACCGTGCAAACTTCTATTTTCTTTTTCATCATTCGGTCTTGTAACTGTTATAACGCCATTTTCTAATTTTACACTCATGTTATTATGTATTTCTCTTTCTAATGTTCCTTTAGGTCCTTTTACAGTAATTTTTTGTCCATCTAAATTAACTTCTATGCCTTCTGGTACTGTAATTGGTTTATTTCCTATTCTTGACATCTTATATTCTCCTTTCTTTTTACCAAATATATGCTAAAACTTCTCCACCTACTCCAGCTACTCTTGCTTGTTTATCTGTCATTATACCTTTAGATGTAGATATCAATGCTATTCCAAGTCCATTTAATACTCTTGGAATCTCATCTTTTGCAGCATATATTCTTAATCCTGGTTTACTTATTCTTTTTAAACCAGAAATAACTTTCTTACCTTTTTCTGTATATTTCAAACTAATTCTTATAATACCTTGATTATCATTTTGTATTTCTTCATATGCTTTTATATATCCTTCATTAAATAATATTTCTGCTATTGATTTTTTCATTTTTGAAGCAGGTATATCTACTGTTTTAAATTTAGCACTACTTGCATTTCTTATTCTTGTTAGCATATCTGCTATTGGATCAGTAGTATTCATATAATTTTCCTCCTTTTTTCCTATTTGTGAAGTGAGATGTGAGAAATGAGAAATGTGATAATTTTTGTAAACAATTTTCATAACCATCTAACTTCATATTCTAGTTTTATTTAAGGTTTAATGCATATTTTAGGTTTCTCACCTCTAACATCTCACCTCTCACCTCTAATTTTACCAACTTGCTTTTTTTACACCAGGTATCTCACCTTTGTGTGCTAATTCTCTAAAGCATATACGGCAAATTCCATATTTTCTTATATATCCATGTGGTCTGCCGCATAGTTTACATCTATTGTATTCTCTTGTTTTGTATTTTTGTTCTTTTTGTTGTTTTATAATCATTGCTTTCTTAGCCATGTATTTTTTCTCCTTTCCAAAATCTACATTTATTGAATAAATCAAAAGTAGTAGATTACTAGGCAAATTTTAAAATAAATATCGGAGATGTGCTTTTGCACTATTAGAGGATTTTATTTTAAAATTTAACGACGTAAGATGCTGCTTTTCATTTATTCTATACTCTAAAAGGCATACCTAATAATGTAAGTAATTCTCTTGCTTCTTCATCAGTTTTTGCTGTTGTTACAAATATAATATCCATGCCTCTTAATTTATCAATTTTATCATACTCAATTTCTGGGAATATTAGTTGTTCTTTTACTCCTAAAGAATAATTACCTTTTCCATCAAATGAATTTTTAGAAAGTCCTCTAAAATCTCTTACTCTAGGTAATGCAACATTAAATAGTTTATATGCAAAATCATACATTTTTCTTGATCTTAAAGTAACTTTACAACCAACATTTACACCTTCTCTTAATTTGAATGCTGCAATTGATTTTCTTGCTTTTGTAACAATTGGTTTTTGTCCTGTTATTTGAGTTAAATCTGATATCGCATTATCTAATACTTTTGGATTATCCTTTACATCTCCTAATCCAATATTTATAACTATCTTTTCTAATTTAGGAACTTGCATAACTGATTTATACTCAAACTTTTTCATTAATGCAGGTACTACTTCTTTTTCATATTGTTCTCTTAATTTTTCCATGAATAGTTTTCTCCTTCCTTTTATTTGTAAGGGGATGCATCTTTCACTTTCTTCACTTTCACTAGGGATAAAATACATCCCCATACTGTGAATTAGTGATGTTAGCTTTTATGATTCCTACCTTACTTAATTTTATTTCCGCATTTTTTACAAACACGAATCTTTTCTTTGCCTTCTTTTATAATACCTAATCTTGTAGCTTTATTACATTTTGGACATATAACATTAACTTTGCTACTATGTATACTACATTCTACAGGTATAATTCCACCTTCTTCACCTTGTTTTTTAGGTTTTACATGTTTTTTTCTGATATTTACACCTTTAACTATTACTTTTTGTAATTTTGGTATTACTTCTAATACTTCACCTGTTTTACCTTTATCATTACCTGATAAAACTTGAACTGTATCACCTTTTTTTATCTTCATTTAGGATTTTCCTCCTTCTTTTTATAATTGTTTTTCTTACTTTAACCTAGACTAATCAAAAATGGTAGATTACTAGGCAAAATTTAAAATAAATACCGGAGGCGTGCTTTTGCACGTTGAGGATTTTATTTTAAATTTTAACGACGTAAGATGCCGTTTTTCATTAGTCTCTAAAGTACTTCTGGGGCTAACGAAAGAATTTTCATATAATCTTTATCTCTTAATTCTCTAGCTATTGGCCCAAATATACGTGTACCTTTTGGGTTTCCATCATCACGTATAATAACTGCTGCATTTTCATCAAATCTTACATAAGATCCATCTGGTCTTCTAATTGGTTTTTTTGTTCTAACTATAACAGCTTTAACAACATCACCTTTTTTTACAACTCCATTTGGTATTGCACTTTTTACAGAAGCAATTATTATATCTCCAACTCCCGCAAATTTTCTATGTGATCCACCTAGACATCTAATACACATTAATTCTTTTGCTCCAGTATTATCAGCCACTTTTAATTTTGTTTGTTGTTGTATCATTTGAGTTTTCCTCCTTTTTTGTATTTTATATTTTTGTAAAATTAATCGAAAACGAGTATGGCTAGGCATCCAAACTAAAAAACCAGAAGCGTGCTTGAGCACGTTTAAGGATTTTTTATGTGATGGACAACAACGCCAGACAAAGTTTTTCATTTATTTTACTACTGCTTTTTCTACAATCTCAACCAATCTCCATCTTTTATCTTTAGAAAGTGGTCTTGTTTCCATTACTTTTACCTTATCTCCTATTTGACATTGATTTTCTTCGTCATGAGCTTTTAAATTATATGTTCTTTTAACAATTTTGCCATATATAGGATGCTTCACACTTGTTTCAACTGATACAACTATTGTTTTATCCATTTTGTTAGATTTAACTGTACCAATCATAACTTTACGAAGATTTCTTTCTTCCATTTTCTGACTCCTCCTTCAAAATTTGAAGAATTTTTGTACTATTCATTCTTCATTTTTCACCAGCGGACACAAGGCATCCGCCACTACACATTACTTTTAGATTAGCATAGATCCTTCTTAATTATTTAGCTTCTTCTAATTCTCTTTGTCTTAATATTGTATTTATTCTTGCTATATCTTTTTTTACTTCTTTTATTTTCATTGGATTATCTAATCCATTAGTTGCTAAACTAAATCTCAATTTAAATAATTCTGATTTTAGTTCTGCTAATTCTTTTTTTAAATCTGGTGAAGACATTTCTCTTATTTTATTTATCTTCATCAACATCACCACCTTGCTCTATTTCTCTGCTTAAAAATTTTGTTTTTACAGGTAATTTATGTGATGCAAGTCTTAATGCTTCTCTTGCTATTTCTTCTGATACACCTGCAAGTTCAAATAGTACTCTACCTGGCTTTACAACAGCTACCCAGTATTCTGTAGCACCTTTACCTTTACCCATACGAGTTTCAGCTGGTTTTTTACTTATTGGTTTGTTTGGAAATATTTTTATCCAAACCTTACCACCTCTTTTAATATAACGTGTCATTGCAATTCTGGCTGCTTCTATTTGGTTTGCTGTAATTAAACCTGCTTCTAATGCTTGAATTCCATATTCTCCTTCATTTACAATGTTTCCTCTTGTTGCTTTACCTCTGTTTCTACCTTTTTGCATTTTTCTATATTTTGTTCTTTTTGGCATTACTGGCATTATTCTTCCCCTCCTTCTTTATTTTCTTTTTTAGATGGAAGAATCTCTCCTTTATAAATCCAAACTTTAACACCTATTTTTCCATAGGTTGTATCTGCTTCATAAAATCCATAATCTATATCTGCCCTTAATGTTTGAAGTGGAATTGTACCTTCTTTGTAGAACTCTGTTCTAGCCATATCAGCCCCACCTAATCTTCCAGATACAGATGTTTTTATTCCTAAAGCTCCAGCTTTCATAGTTTTTTGCATACATTGTTTCATTGCTCTTCTAAAAGATATTCTTCTTTCTAGTTGATTTGCAATATTTTCTGCTACTAATTGTGCATCAGTATCTACATTTTTTACTTCAACTATATTTAAATTTACATCTTTGTTTATCATTTTTACTAATTCATTTTTTAGTGTTTCTGCATAATTTCCACCTTTACCTATTACTAGACCTGGTTTTGCAGTATATACATTTACTTTAACAAATTTTGGTGTTCTTTCTATTTCTATCTTAGAAATTCCACTTACAAATAACTTTTTCTTAATATATTCACGAATTTTATGATCTTCCACTAAGTAATCACTAAAATTTTTAGAGTCTGCATACCATTTTGAATTCCAATCTTTGATTACACCTACTCTTAATCCATGTGGATGCATTTTTTGTCCCATGTTAAATTTCCTCCTTTACCACGATTGTTATATGGCATGTTCTCTTTCTAATTCTTACTGCAGATCCTTTTGCTGCTGGTCTAATTCTTTTTAATGTTGGACCTTGATTTGCATAAATTTCACTAACAATTAGATTTCCTCTATTCATACCATGGTTATTTTCAGCATTTGCAATTGCTGATTTTAATAATTTTTCTATTATTTCAGAAGATGCTTTTGGTGTAAATTTTACTATAGCTAAAGCCTCATCTACTTTTTTACCTCTTATCAAGTCTGCAACTATTTTAACTTTTCTACTTGAAATTCTAGCATATTTTAAAACTGCTTTTGCTTCTAAACTTGAATTTTGAGCTGTTTCTTGTTCTGGCATTTTTTATTTCCTCCTTCTCAAAAATTTATAAAATAAATTTTTGTACTTTTCATTTTTAACTCTTAACTTTTCAAGAGAAACTATTATCGCTTTATATTCTATTGCTAATTATTTAACATTACTCTTTTTGTCTCCTGAATGGCCTTTAAATGTCCTTGTTGGAGCAAATTCTCCTAATTTATGTCCAATCATTTCTTCTGATATATAAATTGGAACATGTTTTCTTCCATCATGAACGGCTATTGTATGTCCTACCATTTGTGGATATATAGTAGATGCTCTTGACCAAGTTTTAAGAACTGATTTTTCCCCTGT
>CANRDJ010000057.1 GCA_947629355.1 uncultured Clostridia bacterium | reverse complement strand
TGATTAATTATGCAATTTAATTATAAAGATTAAATTTTTATATATTTTTGTTTCACATCATTGACACAACAACATATGCAAGTTTTTTTTATATACTTAAATATTTACAATCCACACTTTCTGTTATATAATATTAAGATAAAATTGAAAGGAGTTATGGGAATATGGCAGAAAATAATTTAAATAATCAAGAACAATTAGATGAAAATCATTTAATAGCAATTAGAAAAGAAAAATTAAAAGAGCTACAAGAACAAGGAAAAGATCCTTTTAAAATAACAAAATATAATAGAACGCATTTAAGTAGTGAAGTTAAAGAAAATTATGATGAATTAGAAGGAAAAGATGTATCAGTTGCAGGTAGAATTATGGCAAAAAGAATAATGGGAAAAGCATCTTTTTGTACTATACAAGATTCAACAGGAAAAATCCAAAGTTATGTTAGTATAAACGATTTAGGAGAAGAAAGCTATTTAGCTTTTAAAACTTATGACATAGGAGATATTATTGGAATAAAAGGTTTTGTATTTAAAACAAGAACAGAAGAAATATCTGTACATGCAAAAGAAGTAGTACTTCTTACAAAATCTTTAAGACCACTTCCAGAAAAATTCCATGGGTTAAAAGATACAGAACTAAGATATAGACAAAGATATGTTGATTTAATAATGAATCCAGAAGTAAAAGAAACATTTATGATTAGAAGCAAAATAATAAAAGAAATAAAAAATGTATTAGATAAAAAGGGATATGTAGAAGTAGATACTCCTATATTAAATACAATAGCAGGTGGAGCTGCTGCAAGACCATTTATAACACACCACAACACATTAGATATGGATATGTATTTAAGAATAGCAAATGAGTTATATCTAAAAAGATTAATTGTGGGTGGATTTGATAAGGTATATGAACTAGGTAGAATGTTTAGAAATGAAGGTATATCAATAAAGCATAATCCTGAATTCACAAACATAGAATTATATTCAGCATACGAAGATTACAATGATATGATGGATATAACAGAAGAAATTGTTTCAACAGTTGCTAAAAATGTTCTTGGAACAACAAAAATAACATATCAAGGAACACCAATAGACTTAACTCCAGGATGGAAAAGAATAACTATGATAGATGCAATAAAAGAAGTAACAGGTATTGATTTTAATACAATAGAATCAGATGAAGATGCAGTTAGTGCTGCTAAAGGATTAGGAATAGAAATAGAAGAGCCACTTTCAAGAGGAAATGTAATCAACTTAGTATTTGAAGAAAAAGTTGAAGAGACATTAGTTCAACCAACATTTATATATGATTATCCAGTTGAAGTATCACCACTTACAAAAAGAAAACCATCTGATCCAAGATTAGTAGAAAGATTTGAAATATTTATAGGTGGAAGGGAATACGGAAATGCTTATTCAGAACTAAATGACCCAATAGATCAATACGAAAGATTCTTAGATCAAGCAAAACAAAAAGCAGCTGGAAACGAAGAAGCAAACGATATGGATGAAGATTTCATTCAAGCATTAGAATACGGAATGCCACCAACAGGAGGACTTGGAATAGGTGTAGATAGACTTATAATGCTTCTTACAGATTCAGCATCAATAAGAGATGTATTATTGTTCCCAACTATGAAACCTTTAAACTAGTTCAATGATAATACGAGGAGTAAGATTATGGATGAAAATTATTTAGATAAAATTAAATATGAAAAAATCGGAGAGACAGAAGATTCGAAAGAACGACAATTGAATTGGAATATTGCATTTGGATTGCAAGCAGTAGATAATCTTACTCCTTCTAAATATATGGTAGACTTAGCAACAGAAAATATTATTGGAAAAAAAAGTTATGAAATTGTTGAAAAAGAAGTAAATGAATATTATGAAAATACTGACAAAACAAAAGTTAATAAAAATGAAAAACAGGCAGATGAGGTGTCTTTAAAAATAGTAAAAATATTAAATGACAAAGCCTTTACATTTCATTATTTAACATTGAAACAATATCATAAAAAGTTATTTGAAAACATAGATATAGGAATCGATGAAAAATACATTGGAGAATTTAGAGATTATAACATTACAAAAAAAGAGTCAATTTTAAATGGAGAATCAGTACAATATGCAGATTATTCTATGATTGAAGAAACTTTAAAATATGATTTTGAAGAAGAAGCAAATCAAAGATACACAGAAAAAACAGAAAAAGAAAAATTAGAAAGATTATGCAAATTTACAGCACACATTTGGCAAGTACACCCATTTGGAGAAGGAAACACTAGAACAACCGCTTTATTTATTCAAAAATATTTAAACAGTAAAGGCTTTAATGTTAATAATGAACTATTTAAAGATAATTCGTTATATTTTAGAAATGCTTTGGTTAGAGCAAATTATAGCAACATTTCCAAGGAAATTGAAGAAGATAGCAAATATTTAATAATGTTTTTTGAAAATTTGCTATTTAATAAAAATAATAAATTAGATAATGCAGAACTTAAATTATCTAATAAATCTTAAAAAAGTTTAATAAGTTTAATGGCGTAGCATTAAATTAGCATTTTTTGAAAGTAAAATAATAGGCTAAACAATAGAAAATAAGCAGATTACACGAAATTTACATATTTGTTCCATGAAGCCGATATCATAGAGTATTAAAAAATAATATTTATAAAATTGTTGACATGTTATATAAAACAAAATAAAATAGACTTATAAAAAAAGAAGGAGGAATTAATATGACAAGAGTTGAACTAAAAAATGTAGCAAAAGAGCAAATTAAAGGCAAAATTGGAATTATATTTATAATGTTACTTATTGTTTTAGCTATTGGATTTGCCTGTGCTTTTATACCAATAGTAGGAGGTATAGCATCATTTATTATCACTCCAGCATTTGGATTATCTTTTTGTTTAATATATTTAAAGCTAACAAAAAAAGAAGATATTGCTGTTGATGATATATTTGCAGGATTTTATAAAACTGGTAAAGCCTTATGGTTAAAAATTATAATTAGTTTCTTTACATTTTTATGGTCATTATTATTAGTTATACCAGGAATTATTAAACAATTTTCATACTCAATGGCATTTTATGTATTAGCAGATAATCCTGAACTTACAGCAAGGGAAGCATTAGCAAAAAGTAAGGAAATAATGAATGGGCATAAATTTGATTTATTTGTATTACAACTATCATTTATTGGTTGGTATTTATTAGTAGGAATTACATTTGGAATTGCAGGTATATATGTAATACCATATGTAAATGCAACAACAGCCAATTTCTATAACTCAATTAAGGAATAAAAATTAAAGAAAACAAAGGAATCACTTTTATTTTAATTAATAGAAGTGATTTTTTTATGGTAAATGATAAATGTTAAAGGATTTAAGAATCATTACAAGGTTTAATCTATACTTTTTATAATATATATGTATAAAAAATAAATAATATATTATAAAACAAAAAGATATTCAAACCAATTGATATTTTTAATAAAACATGATATATTATCAAATGAAAAAAATAAAATTGTTTTTTAATAAGTTTAACAGAAATACAAAGGAGAATTATATGTTTAATTTTATGTTTGATAAAAAAACACTTACTATTATTTTAATAGTAATATTAGGATTATGGTTAATAAGTGCTGGAACTAATGGTATATTAAATTTATTATTAACAGTACCAGGAGTTTTAATTGCACTTACATTTCATGAATTTGCTCATGCATGGGTAGCAAATAAATTAGGAGATGAAACACCAAAAGTGCAAGGAAGACTTAGTCTAAATCCACTTAGTCATATAGATCCAGTAGGTTTTGTATTTTTAATTGTTGCAGGATTTGGATGGGGAAAACCAGTACAGATTGACCCAAGAAACTTTAATGGTAAATATTCTATTTCTAAAGCAGAAGCAATTGTATCTGCAGCAGGACCTATAATGAATTTTATATTAGCATTTGTATTTTTAATAATATATTACTTATTATTTGTTGTAACAGATGTTTTAACAGGACTTGCTACTATGTGGCAACAAGTAATATTTGCAGTAATAACATATATAGTATCTATAAACATAGGGCTTGGAGTATTTAACTTAATACCACTTCCACCACTTGACGGTTCAAAAATATTAATGCATTTTTTGCCATACAAGGGTAAAGAATGGTTTTATAGAAACGAGAAAATATTTTATATAGTGTTTTTAATACTTTTTGTAACAGGTTTATCATCTGTAGTACTTACTCCAATATTTAATGTAGTATTTAATGGAATGGAGTGGGTAGTATATCACATATTTAAATTATTGACACTTATATAAATACTGACATTAGTAATTAATAAGTTGGGACATAGATCCTCAGACGAAGGTTATCTTCATAGATAAGCTGTGTCCCAATACCTTGGATAAGGAGAATTATGAAAGATATAATAGTACTAGGAATTGAAACAAGCTGTGACGAAACTTCCGTATCCGTTGTAAAAAATGGTAGGGAAGTTCTTTCTAATGTAATAAATTCACAAATAGACATACATACAGAGTATGGAGGAGTAGTACCAGAAATTGCATCAAGATGTCATACAGAAGTTATAAATCAAATATCTAAACAAGCATTAAAAGAAGCAAATGTAAAATTAGAAGATATAGATGTTATAGCTTGTACCTATGGACCAGGACTTGTAGGAGCTCTTTTAGTTGGAGTATCTTATGCAAAAGGACTAGCATTCGCAAATCATAAACCATTGGTAGGAGTAAATCATATAGAAGGACATATTGCTGCAAACTATATTACATACAAAGACTTAAAACCACCGTTCTTATGCTTAATGATGTCAGGTGGAAATACACAAATAGTGCATGTAAAGGATTATTGTGAGTTTGAAGTATTAGGAAAAACAAGAGACGATGCAATAGGAGAAGCCTTTGATAAAGTAGCAAGAGTAGTAGGACTTCGGATATCCAGGAGGACCAAAGGTAGATAGCTTAGCAAAACAAGGTACTGCATGTATAGAACTTCCAAAAACACATTTTGATAATTTAGATTTTAGTTTTAGTGGAATAAAAACAGCAGTAATAAATCTAAATCATAAGAATCCAGATATAAATAAAGCGGATTTATGTGCAAGCTTTCAAAAAACAGTAACAGAAATATTAATAGAAAATGTAAAAAAAGCAATAAAACAAACTGAAATAAACACATTAGTATTAGCAGGAGGAGTTTCAGCAAATTCATATATAAGAAACGAATTTTCAAAATTAGAAAAAGAAGAAAAAATAAAAATATATTATCCAGAGCTAAAATTATGCACAGACAATGCAGCAATGATAGCATCAGCAGGATATTATAATTATTTAGAAGGAAAAATCTCAGACTTTACACTAAATGCAGTACCCAACTTAAAATTGTAGAAAGGAGTAAACTATGTCAATTCATGCAATTTCAGACTTACACTTATCTTTTGGGGACAATAAGCCGATGGATATATTTGGAGCAACTTGGGAAAATCATACTGAAAAGATAAGAGAAAATTGGAATAAAAAAGTAAAAGAAAATGACTTAGTATTACTCCCAGGAGATTTTTCATGGGCAATGTATTTAAAAGATACATATAATGACTTTGAATATCTAAACAGTCTGCCAGGGAAAAAACTTTTGCTTAAAGGAAACCACGACTATTGGTGGACAACGCTTAAAAAGATGAGAGAGTATTTAGAAGAAAAAAATTTTAATAATATAGACTTTATATACAACAATAGCTATGAATATGATAACAAAATTATTGTTGGAACAAGAGGATGGCAGGATGGTAAAACAGCAGAAGATAGAAGATTAATAAAAAGAGAAATTTCTAGATTAAAATTATCCTTAAAAGATGGAATAAAAAAATATGGTAATGATAAAGAAATTATTGTATGTATGCATTATCCACCATTTAATAGCTATGAAGAGTTAGATTTAAGTTATATAGAAACAATGAAAAAATACAATGTAAAAACTTGTATATATGGACATTTGCATGGAAATACGGCACACGAAGAAGCAAAGGAAGGAATAATTGAAGGAATACAAATTAAATTAGTAAGCTGTGACTATACAAATTTTGATTTAATACAAATTAAATAATCGGCAAAAAAGGGGACAGACCCCTTTTTTGCCATTTGCCATTTTTATTGGTTTAACCTCTTGCAAAATACTAAATATGTGATATAATATCATAGTTAAATTTTTGAAAACAAGAAAGGATTGAAAACTAAATGAACGTAAAAGTAGAAAAAACTAAAAATAATAATGAAGTAAAACTAGAGATAACAGTAGAAGCAGAAAAATTTGATAGTGCTATAAAAACAGTATTTAATAAAAATGCTAAATATTTTAATATTCCAGGATTTAGAAAAGGAAAAGCACCATATCAAATAGTAGAAAAAACTTATGGAGCACAAATTTTTTATGAAGATGCTTTTAATGAAGTAGCAGGAAGTGCTTATGAAGAAGCATTAAAAGAAAAAGAAATAGAAGCAGTAAGCAAACCAGAAATAGATTTAGTTCAAATTGAAAAAGGAAAAGACTTAATATTTACAGCAGTAGTTGCAACAAAGCCAGAAGTAACTTTGGGAAAATATAAAGGTATACAAATTAAAAAAATAGAGTATAATGTATCTGATGAAGATGTTGAACATGAATTAGGACATATGGCAGAAAAAAATGCAAGATTAATTTCAGTAGATGATAGACCAGTTGAAAATGGTGACATCACTATAATAGACTTTGAAGGATTTGTTGATGGTAAAGCATTTGAAGGTGGAAAAGCAGAAAATCATGAATTAACAATAGGAAGTAACACATTTATTCCAGGATTTGAAGATCAAATAATCGGAATGAAACTAGAAGAAGAAAAAGAAATAAATGTAAAATTCCCAGAAGAATACTTCTCACCAAATTTAGCTGGAAAAGATGCTATGTTTAAAGTAAAATTACATGAAATAAAGAAAAAAGAAATGCCAGAAATAAATGATGAACTTGCAAAAGACATTAGTGAATTTGATACTATTGATGAATTAAAGAAAAGCATTAGAGAAAAACAAGAAGAACAAAATAAATCAAGAGCTAAATACGAAACAGAAGACGAAGTTATAAAAGCAGTATGCGATGAAGCAAAAGTAGATATTCCAGAAGGAATGGTAGAACTAGAATTAGATAATATGGCTAGAGATATTGAAACAAGACTTAGCTATCAAGGAATGAAATTAGAACAATATCTAAAAATGATGAATAAAACTATGGATGATTTTAGAAACGAAAACAAAGAACAAGCTGAAAGATCAGTAAAATCTAGATTAGTCTTAGAAGCTGTTGGAAAGGATGCAGCAATAGAAGTATCAGACGAAGAAATATCAGATAAAATAAAGGAAATGGCAAAGAATTATGGTAGAAAAGAAGAAGAAGTTAAAGACAATCCAGAATTAATTAAATATGTAAGTGATAACTTAAAAGTTGAAAAAACAATTAATTTCTTAGTAGAGAATGCAAAAATTAAATAAATATAAATAAAAAAAGGGGGTAATAACTTATTTGTAGAATAATATAAATGGTTATTACCTTTTATTTTAAATAAATATTGATAAGAGGAGGATTTTATTATGGAAAAAAATAGTTTAGTACCTTATGTAATTGAACAAACAGGAAGAGGAGAAAGATCTTATGATATTTTTTCAAGATTATTAAAAGATAGGATAATATTTTTAAGTGAAGATGTAAATCATGTAACAGCAAGTTTAGTAATTGCTCAAATGTTATTTTTGGAATCAGAAGATCCAGATAAAGAAATATCATTTTATATAAATAGCCCAGGTGGTTCTATAACAGATGGTATGGCAATAGTAGATACAATGAACTATATTAAATGCCCAGTTTCTACAATATGTATAGGCCTTGCTGCAAGTATGGGTTCAGTTCTTTTAGCATCAGGAGAAAAAGGCAAAAGATTTGCTACACCAAATTCAGAAATATTAATACATCAACCTTTAATTTCAGGAGGACTTTCTGGTCAAACAACAGAAATTAAAATACATGCTGATCACATGGTAAAAACAAGAGAAAAGTTAAATAAATTATTAAGTGAAAAAACAGGTCAAAGTTTAGAACAAATAGAAAAGGATACAGAAAGAGATCACTATATGACAGCAGAAGAGGCTTTAAAATATGGTCTAATTGATGAGATTATAGACGTAAGAAAATAGACAAAGGAAAAGTAAAAAATAGAAAAAGGAGAGTTAAATGTCAAATAAAAATAATAATCAAAACATTAGATGTTCATTTTGTGGTAAAGCACAAGAAATGGTTAAAAGAATTGTTGCAGGACCTAATGCATATATTTGTGATGAATGTATAGCTATTTGTAATAATATAATTGAAGATGAAAACTACGAAGATGATTTAGGATATGAAGATATTAAATCAGAAGATATACCAACACCAGCAGAAATAAAAAGTATATTAGATGAATATGTAATCCGGTCAAGAAGATGCTAAAAAAACGTTATCTGTTGCAGTATATAATCACTACAAACGTATATCATGTGATGAAATTATAGATGATGTAGAAATACAAAAAAGTAATGTATTGCTTCTTGGACCAACAGGATGTGGTAAAACACTTCTTGCACAAACTCTTGCAAGAATTTTAAATGTACCATTTGCAATAGCTGATGCTACAACGCTTACAGAAGCAGGGTATGTTGGAGAAGATGTAGAAAATATTTTACTAAAATTAATTCAAGCTGCAGAATATGATATTTCTAAAGCACAAAAAGGTATTATATATATAGATGAAATAGATAAAATAACAAGAAAATCAGAAAACCCATCAATTACAAGAGACGTTAGTGGAGAGGGCGTTCAGCAAGCTTTATTAAAAATAATAGAAGGAACAGTTGCATCAGTTCCACCACAAGGGGGAAGAAAACATCCTCATCAAGAATTTTTACAAATTGATACATCAAATATATTATTTATATGTGGAGGAGCATTTGAAGGATTAGAAAAGATTATTAAAGATAGAGTTGGTAAAAAATCAATGGGATTTGGAGCTCAAATAGAAAGCAAAAAGGAACTTGATAAATACAAAATATTTGAAGAATTATTACCACAAGACTTATTAAAATATGGTTTAATACCAGAATTTGTTGGAAGACTTCCAATAATTGCAACATTAAGAGAATTAGATAGAGAAGCTTTAATAAATATTGTTACAAAACCTAAAAATGCATTGACAAAGCAATATAAAAAATTATTAGAATTAGATGGTGTCGAATTGGAATTCAAACAAGAAGCTTTAGAAGCAATAGTAGAAAAAGCAATAGAAAGAAACACAGGAGCAAGAGGACTTCGTTCTATTATAGAAGATATAATGAGAGATATAATGTTTGATGTTCCAACAAATCCTAAAATAGAAAAATGTATAATAACAAAAGATACAGTAGAAAAAAAATCAGGACCAGAATTGATTATAAATGAAGAAAAAGAGATAAGAAGAGCAAAAATCAAGAAAAAGCAAATTACACCACAAAAACAAGATGAAACTGCATAAAAAATCAAACTCAATCTTAAAACAAAAGATTGAGTTTTTTAATATAAACCGTTATGTTAATAATAAAATATGAAAATATACAAAATTACTTGCCAAAAATAAAATAATATATTAATATGTTACTTGTAAACTAAAGATAAATAGTTTATGAAATAATAAATGAAAGGGGTATTAAGATGAAGAAAAAAATCTTAACAATTGCAACATTATTAGTAGTAGCTTTAATTATAGGTATTCTTGGTACTACAGTAATGGCAGCTGATTTAGCAGGAGCAACAGCAGAAGATGCAACTCAAGATGATACTAGACTTGATGCTGGTGTAAAAATTTCATCAAATGAAAGCAAAATTAATGGAGACAAACAAAATATTGAAGTTGTTTATACTGTTGCATCATTAAAAGTTCTTGGAACTAATGAAGAAGATAGACCAGATGGTTATGGTTGGATAGGAGTTAAAGTTACATGTCCAGAAGGAGCAAAAAAAGGTATTGAAAATGATAAAGATAAAACTGAATATAACGCACCATCATTTAATCAATATTTTGGAATCAATGTAGCAAAATTACAAAAAGCTGTAGAAGATGGAACTGGCTACATATCATATACAAAATCATACACATGGCAATATGATGCAGAGCCTAAAGGAGTAACAACAACAACATTAACAGTAAAAATTAAAGCAGAAGGTGTTACTCTTCAAGATAAAGATGATAGTGTAAGTGCAGATAAAACATTATGGAATAAAGATGAGTATGTAACATATAAATTAGAAGTATTAGCAGAAGAATTAAAGGAACAAGGATTATCACAAAAAGACATAGAAGAAAGATTACAAATAGCAGAAGAATTATTAGCAGACCATGATTTAACAATTCAAGAATTAAAAGCAAAACTTGCAGAATTAACAGAAGAAAAAGAAGAACCAACATCAACAGAAACTCCAGCAAAAAAAGATGACACACCAAAAATGGGTACAATAGATGTAGCATTAATTACATCAGTAGTAGCTATTGTATCAGCAGCTGGAATAGTAGCAGTAAAAAGATATAGCAAATAATTATAAAGAATATAATTAAAATATCAAAATAGAAAATAGTATTAGATTAGAAATAATTTAATACTATTTTTTGCAAAAATCGACAGATTTTCTATCTTAATAAAGCATAAATATAGGTTATGTGAATAATAAAACACAAAGAATTAAAAAATTTGGAAAAAATATTGCAAAAAAAATAATAATGTAATAATATAATTTAGTAAACAAATGATTAGGTTTTTTTAAAAAGAAGGGGGAATTTAATATGAAGAAAAAAATCTTAATGGTTACATTATTAGCTGTATTGTTTGTGTTAGCACTTGCGTTAACAAATACAGTAAACGCAGCAGATGATATCACAATAACAGATGTTAAATCTTTATCAGGAGGAACATTAGTAAAAAATGAGGCTGGGAATTTGTACACAATTACATTAACAAAGGATCAAGTTAATACACTTGAATGGCATGCAAAAGGTGATCCTACAGGTCAACCAGGTGTTAACAGAGTAGCAAATGGTTGGGACATAGGATTTAAACTTACTTTATCTGAAACATTTACAAAAGGAGATTTAAAAGTAAAATATACAAATTATGAAAATGTTGTAAAAAGTTTTGATGGTACACCAGATGATACAGCATCTGAATATAGTTGTTGGGTATCTCTTAATGAAAATAAATTAAAGGGTCAAAAAGATGTATTCCAATTAGCTAAATTTGAATTTGAAATTGATGGAAACAAAGCAACTGTAATAGTTAAAGTAGATCCTAAGGATGTTGAATTAAAATTACCAAGTGATGGAAGAATGGTAAAAGTAACAGTTGGTGATTATGAATTTACAATGGAAAAAGGTAAAACTTTAAGTGCTGATGAAGACAATGGTGGATTATCAGAAGCAGAAGTAGCAGATTTAAAAGGATTAATGGTAAAAGAAGGTTATAAATTTGTTGGTTTATTTGTTAAAGGAACAGATAAGGAATTTACTTTAGACCAAGTAGTAACAGAAAATATTGAATTAGAAACAAGATTTGAAAAACTTCCTGAAGAACCAGCAGATGAACCAGAAGAAGAGCCAGTAGAAAAAGATGACACACCAAAAATGGGTGCAATAGATGTAGCATTAATTGCATCAGTAATAGCTATTGTATCAGTATCTGGAATAGTAGCAGTTAAAAAATATAACAAATAATGTTATAAATAGAGAAAACAAAAGGGAATTTTAGTTTTTCCCTTTTGTTTTTTTATGAAAAATATTGAAAAACTGCGATTTTTATGATATAAATTAAGATGTAAAAGGAGAGATATTATGGCAAAAGGAAAACATGAAAAGACCGGTAAATCAGATAAAAGAAAAACAAATAGAACTAAATCAAACAAAAAAAGAATAGTTTTAATATTATTAATATTAATTTTTATAATAAGCGCATCTATAACTGCATTTTTTGTATATAACAAATATAAGAACAAAAAAGAAAATGATGATTTAAAAGAAATAGTAAGCAATGTTGAAGAATCTAAACCAAATGAAAGAATAGAAAAAGTAAAAGAATTACAAAAAGAAAACCAAGATATAATTGGATGGCTAGAAATACCTGATAGTGATATAAGTTATCCTGTATTACAAGGTGAAGATAATGAATATTATATGACACACAATTATAAAAAAGAATATTCAAAAGATGGTTCCTTATTCTTAGATAAAGATTACGACTGGAGCATTCCTAGTACAAACCTTTTAATATATGGACATAATAATATGAGTAGTACCGAAATGTTTGTAGGACTTATGAAGTATAAAGAAGAAAGCTATTATAAAGACCACAAAAAAATCAGATTTACCACCGACAAAGAAGATGCAGAATATGAAATACTAAGTGTATTCTTATCAAGAGTATATTATAAATCTGAAACAAATGTATTTAGATATTATTATTTCATTAATGCAGAAAATGAGGAACAATTTAATAACTACGTAAATGAAGCAAAAAAAGCAAGTTTATATGATACAGGAGTTACAGCAGAATATGGAGATCAACTCTTAACACTTACTACATGCTCATATCATACAACTGATGGAAGACTTGCTGTAGTTGCAAGAAAAGTAGAAAACAATTAAAGTTACGAAAAACATATAATAAAATAAATTAGAGTAGGAATTTTCCTGCTCTAAAATTATTTTGTTTAATTGTTGACAAAACTATTGAAACTTTGGTATAATATAACAGTTGAAAAATACGCACATATAGTTACAGTTTAAGATTGTGCTTTATATTTTTAAAGTGTTCTTAAATGATAAAAACTATGTGGAGGTAAAACAAATAAGGAGGAATGAAAATGGCAGTAGTTGCAATGAAACAATTACTAGAAGCAGGTGTACACTTTGGACACCAAACAAAAAGATGGGACCCTAAAATGGCTGAATATATTTATCAAGCTAGAAATGGTATCCATATTATCGATTTACAAAAGACATCAAAGAAAATCGATGAGGCATATAACTTCATTAAAGAAATATCTGAAGAAGGAAAGGACATTCTTTTTGTAGGAACAAAAAAACAAGCACAAGAATGTATTAAGGAAGCAGCCGAAAAAAGCAATATGTTTTATGTTGATCAAAGATGGCTTGGAGGAATGCTTACAAACTTTAAAACAATAAGAAAAAGAGTAGAAAGATTAAACAAATTAGAACAAATGCAAGAAGATGGTACATTTGATGTATTACCTAAAAAAGAAGTTGCTGCATTAAAAAATGAAATGGAAAAACTAGAAAAAAACTTAGGTGGAATTAAAAATATGACTAAAATGCCTGGAGCAATGTTTGTAGTAGATCCAAAAAATGAAAGAATTGCTATATTAGAAGCAAAAAAATTAAATATTCCAATAGTAGGATTAATTGATACAAACTGTAATCCAGAAGATGTAGATTATCCAATTCCAGGAAATGATGATGCAATAAGAGCTGTAAAATTAATTACAGATGTTATGGCAAATGCTATAATAGAAGGAAGACAAGGAGAAGTGTTGGAAGCTGAAAGCGAAATGGCAGAAGAAACAGAAGTAGTTTCAGAAGAAAAACCAAGTATGGAAGAAGTTGTAGCAGAAGAAACTGAAAAAGAAACTACAACAGCAGCTGAATAGAATATAAATTAAAAATGTAGGGGCGGGCCTCGTGTCCGCCTGTTATAATAAAATATTAAAAAATGAAAGAGGTGCATATAAATGATATCAGCACAATTAGTAAAAGAGTTAAGAGAAAAAACAGGTGCAGGTATGATGGACTGTAAAAAAGTTTTAACAGAAACAGATGGAGATATGGAAAAAGCAGCTGAATTATTAAGAGAAAGAGGAATAGCAAAAGCAGCTAAAAAATCAGATAGAATAGCAGCAGAAGGCTTAGTATATTGCTATGTATCAGATGACAAAAAAGTTGGGGTTGTATTAGAAGTAAATGCTGAAACAGACTTTGTTGCTAAAAATGAAGAATTTAGAACATTTGTTGCAGACACAGCAAAACAAATAGCTGTAAAGGCTCCAACAAATGTAGAAGAATTATTAGAAGAGTCTTCAATAAATGATGAGACAAAAACAATAAAAGATATATTAACAGATAAAATAGCTACAATAGGTGAAAACATGTCAATAAGAAGATTCGAAAGATTTGAAAGTACAGGTATAGTAGAAAGCTATATTCATGGTGATGGAAAAATAGGTGTACTTGTTGATTTTCCTAAGGGAGATGAAAGTGTTGCAAAAGATGTATGTATGCAAATTGCAGCAGCAAGACCAGAATATTTAAAAAGAGAAGACGTACCACAAGATGTAGTAAATCACGAAATGGAAATATTAAAAGCACAAGCAATGAATGAAGGAAAACCTGCAGAAATTGCAGAAAAAATGGTACAAGGAAGAATAGGAAAATTCTATTCAGAAATTTGTTTAATAGAACAACCATTTGTAAAAGATCCAGATATAAAAGTACAAAAATTATTAGATAACAATAATGCTGAAATATCAAGATTTGTAAGATTTGAAAAAGGCGAAGGACTTCAAAAAAGAGAAGAAAACTTTGCTGAAGAAGTTGCAAAACAAATAAAATAAATGTAATTATAATAACAGTGTAAACATAGATATATTTACGCAAAGCTCATTATAAGAAAAACAAAAAATGAAATGTAAAAAAATGGAAGGAAAGTATTGAAAAATACTTTCCTTTAATATATAATAAAATAGATTTAAATCAAAGCAATTTTTTTCTATAAACAATTCGTTTACAAATTTCACAAAATAAAAAATAATGAACAAAAAGTTAAAAGGAGGTTAAAATTTGATAAATTAAAGGAAATTGTATATAACAAAACAATTTACAAATAATAAATTTGGGAAATAATCAAAAAACATTCAAAAACATTAAAATTTATGGTATACTAAAAATAGTATGAAAAAGAGGTGTATTAATATGATACAAATAACAAAAATTAAAGATTTAAAACCAGAAGTTAATCAAAATAAAACTATGGATAATGATGATGTTGTAATTATGAAAATGGAAGAATATAAAAATAAAATGTTAGATGAAGAAATAGAAAGAAAAATCTTAAAATCAGAAGAAGACTACAATAATGGAAGAGTAAAAAAAGCTGAAGATGTCTTTAAGGATTGGAAAGAAAGGTATGGAGTATGAAATTGTAATTTCAGACACCTGCTTAGAAGAAATAGAGGAAAATTGCGATTATATAAAAAAGACATTAAAGGCAGAACAAGCATCTAATAGATTAAGGGAAAAAATAATGGAAACCATAAAAAAATTAAGAAAGTATCCCAAAATTTACGTTAAAATAGAAAAAACAGATAAGGCAGGAAGAGATTACAGAAGAATAGCTATAGATAACTATGTAATGATTTATACAATAATAGAAGAAGATGAAATAATTTTAATATCGCATATATATTATGGAGGTAGAAATTATTTAGACGGAGGGTTAATATAAAGAAAGGTAATCGCTTTGAATTTAGGAATAAATTCAAAGCGATTTTTTGTTTTATAAAAAGCAAGGAAAAAATAATAAAATGTTGACAAGAAGGAAAACTATAAATATAATAACAATAGAAATATATATGTATTAGAGAACATAATACATGTTTTAAACAAAAGAAGGAGAGGAAAATGCGAATGAAAAAGAAAAATGATAAAGGTATAACTTTAATTGCACTCATAATCACAATTATAGTAATGCTACTACTAGTAGGAGTAACATTAAATGTAGCACTACAAGGAGGACTATTTGGAAATGCAAAAGAGGCATCATTGGGACAAGCACATTCAATGGTAATGGAACTATTAAAAACAGAAGAATTTACGTATTTGACAGAAAAAGAATCTGGTAAAACAACACTAGCATTAATAGACTATTTAAAAGAAAAAGGAATAATAACAGAAGAGACAGAAGACAAATACAAAATTAATGTAGAAGTATTATTGGGAACGGCAGGAAGAACAGGAAATGGAACAGATGGAAAAGATGTATACAAATTAGAGAAATCTGACAGAGATGAAGAATTAGGTAAAAAAGAAACAAAAATTAAAGCAATGACAATAGCAAAAAATCCAGAAACCAAATCAAATGATAATACTGGAACAAAATATGTAGTAAACTATTATGATAATAACGGAACAGCAGAAAAAGTTGGCGAACTATTTGATTTATATGGGGTTGAATTAATAAAGTTTGTTGTTGGCGATACTATGGTTACAGCGGAAAAAGGAATGACGTGGTATGAATGGGTAAATTCTTCTTTCTGCCCGGAATTCTGTTCAGTTACTAGGGGAAAGTTCTATTGTAACGGTCCCGACGATGAGGTCAGAGTTGATGGTGGCCTAACAGACGAACACATGTGGATTTATGGAAGTAGTGGTACGACGTTAGGTAAAGACGTTATCAAAAGTTATGAAAGTGGTGGTGTCTATAATGTTGGTGGCCTTGCCGAATGTGTTTCACCTACATCAAAGATAACTACCTCAGCTGATGGAAAATATACCTTAGCTAAAGACATGTCTATCGGTGACAAAATTGCATATTATGATTTTGAAACATCTAGTACAAAAGTAGGAACAGTAGGAAAAGTATATATTCATAAAAAAGCAACAAACTTTGTAAGATATGAATTTAATGATGGAACATATTTAGAGGCAACAGATTATCATCCAATATACACAAAAGAAGGATGGAAATCACTAACAAGAAGAAATAATTATCCAGTACCTTGCGAGGGTGACAGTGTAAAAACACTTACAGGATGGAAAGAAATAACTAAGATTGAAACATACACAGGAGTAGAAGATTTTTATGACTTCTCTATAGTATCAGGGGATGGAACGACAGTACAAAACTACTTTGCAAATGGAGCATTAGTACAAAGCTCATTATAAGAAAAATAAATAAAAGGTAATCGCTTTGAATTTAGGAATAAATTCAAAGCGATTTTCTTGTTTTATAAAAAGCAAAAAAAATAATAAAATGTTGACAAGAAGGAAAACTATAAATATAATAACAATAGAAATATATATGTATTAGAGAACATAATACATGTTTTAAACAAAAGAAGGAGAGGAAAAGTACATGATAAAAAAAGAAAAAGGTATAACCTTAATCGCACTCATAATCACAATTATAGTAATGCTACTACTAGTAGGAGTAACAGTAAATATAGCAATAAATGGTGGATTATTTAGTACAGCAAAAAAAGCAGTAACAAAAACAGAAGAAGCAAAAGATAGCGAATTAAGATTTATGGCAATGGCAAACGCAGCAACACATAATGAAGAATGGGTATATGAAGTAGGAGGAGAAAAAATACCAATTCCATCAGGATTTGCCCCAACAGAAATAGAAGGAGAAAATAGTCTAAAAGAAGGAATAGTAATAACAGATGCAGAAGGAAATGAATTTGTATGGATACCATGTACGTTAGAAAATTACAGTTCTGCAAATTTTGATAAAACTTGGAAACAAAACTTGTACAATGATGGAAAATGGACAGATGAACAAGTAGAAAAGGTAGGAAAAGTAAGTTTACAAAATCTAGAAGAAAGAAAAAATGTAGGAGAATTAACAGAGCAAGGAGTAGGCTTTTATGTAGCAAGATATGAGGCAGGAATACCAGAAAATGAAGACTTTTCTGCAGATAGTGAAGGAGATATATATTATTTAGAGGATAAAAAGAATACAACAGCATGTAAACCAGTAAGTAAAAAAGGATATCCAGCATGGAGCTGTATAAATCAAATAAATGCAAAAATAGTATCAGAAAACATGTATAGTGGAATGAGTTATTTAATAGATTCACATGCATGGAATTATATATGTAAAATATTTCAAGATAAAGCAGGTAAAGAAATAACTAAAGATTGTTCAGCTTGGGGAAATTATAGAGATAATACAACAACAAAATATGAAAATTTAGATGTATTATATGCAGTACATGATTATAATAATGGGAATGCAACACAATATCATAAAGGACTAATCCCAGAAGGAACCGCTCCAAAAGATATTAAAAGCAATATATGTTTAGAACTTGCAACAGGAGCAAGTGAAGATTTTAAAGCATATAACATATATGATATGGCAGGAAATATGTGGGAAATGACAACAGAAACGGGAACGATTCCAAAGGAAGTTGAAAGGAAGTGTGTTATGCGTGGTAGTACTTTTGCGAATTCTGGTTCTGAAGCAGTAGTTTGTGCTTTACGGTGGAAATGGTGTTTATAATACAGGATGCGCGTTTGGGTTCCGCGTTGTTCTTTATTTAAAATAGTAAACTCTATACCAATTTCTTATTTGCATGTCTAAAATATTACAAAAATATTACAAAAAGTGATTGCATTTTGAAAATGCTTGATATATAATAGTACAGGATTTTGAAAAATATAGAAGAAAGAAGGGTTTAATTTATGAGCAAAAAATACGTATACCTTTTTAAAGAAGGTAATGCAAACATGCGTGAGTTATTAGGTGGTAAAGGTGCAAACTTAGCAGAAATGACAAATTTAGGTTTACCAATTCCACAAGGTTTTACTGTTTCAACAGAAGCTTGTACAGAATATTATAATGACGGTAAAAAAATTAATGATGAAATTCAAGGTCAAATTTTTGAGGCATTAAAGAAATTAGAGGAAATGCAAGGTAAAAAATTTGGAGATAACAATGATCCATTATTAGTATCAGTAAGAAGTGGTGCTAGAGCATCAATGCCTGGTATGATGGATACAATATTAAACTTAGGTTTAAATGATGAAGCAGTTGAAGGATTCGCTGCAAAAACTGGAAATCCAAGATTTGCATATGATTCATATAGAAGATTTATTCAAATGTATTCAGATGTTGTTATGGAAGTTCCAAAATCATTCTTTGAGAAAATCATAGATGAAGTAAAAGAAGAAAAAGGAGTTCATTACGATACAGAATTAACAGTTGACGATTTAAAAGAATTAGTTAAAAGATTTAAAGCTGTATACAAAGAAGCAATGAAAGGTGAGGAATTCCCACAAGAACCTGTAGAACAATTAATGGGAGCAGTTAAAGCTGTATTTAGAAGTTGGGATAACCCAAGAGCTATTGTATATAGAAGAATGAATGATATACCAGGAGATTGGGGAACAGCTGTAAATGTTCAAGCTATGGTATTTGGAAACATGGGAGATACATCTGGAACAGGTGTTGCATTTACAAGAAACCCATCAACAGGTGAAAAAGGAATATTTGGTGAATACTTAATTAATGCACAAGGTGAAGACGTTGTTGCAGGTGTTAGAACACCACAACCAATTACAAAACTTGCAGAAGATTTACCAGAATGTTATAAACAATTTATGGAAATAGCAAATAAACTTGAAAATCACTATAGAGACATGCAAGATATGGAATTTACAATTCAAGAAGGAAAATTATATTTCTTACAAACAAGAAATGGAAAAAGAACAGCTCCAGCAGCTATAAAAATAGCTTGTGATTTAGTAGACGAAGGAATGATTACTAAAGAAGAAGCAGTTCTAAGAATAGAAGCTAAATCTTTAGACCAATTATTACACCCTACATTTGATGCAGAAAGCTTAAAAGCAGGAGAAGTTATTGGTGAAGCACTTCCAGCATCTCCAGGTGCAGCAGCAGGTAAAGTAGTATTTACAGCAGAAGAAGCAAAAGAACTAGGAACAGGTGGAAAAGGTGAAAGAGTTGTACTTGTTCGTTTAGAGACAACACCAGAAGATATTGAAGGTATGGTAGCTGCACAAGGTATACTAACAGTTCGTGGTGGTATGACATCACACGCAGCAGTTGTTGCACGTGGTATGGGAACATGTTGTGTATCTGGTTGTGGAGACATTAAAATGAACGAAGAAGCAAAAGAATTTGAACTTGGAGGATATACATTCCACGAAGGTGATTATATTTCATTAGATGGAACAACAGGAAAAATATATAAAGGAGATATAAAAACAGTTGAAGCCAGCGTAAGCGGAAACTTCGGAAGAATAATGGGATGGGCAGATGAGTTCAGAACTCTAAAAGTTAGAACAAATGCTGACAACCCAAGAGATACAAAAAATGCTGTTCACTTAGGAGCAGAAGGAATAGGACTTTGTAGAACAGAGCATATGTTCTTCGAAGAAGATAGAATTCCAAAAATCAGAAAAATGATTTTATCAGAAACAGTTGAAGCAAGAGAAGCAGCTTTAAATGAATTAATACCATTCCAAAAAGGTGACTTTAAAGCTATGTACAAAGAATTAAAAGGATTACCAATGACTGTACGTTATTTAGATCCACCTTTGCATGAATTCTTGCCAACAGACGAAGAAGATATAAAGCTACTGGCTAAAGATATGGGTGTTACAGTAGAACACTTAAAAGCTAAATGTGCAGAATTACATGAATTTAACCCAATGATGGGTCATAGAGGATGCCGTCTTGCTGTTACATATCCAGAAATAGCTAAAATGCAAACAAGAGCATTAATGGAAGCAGCAATTGAAGTTAAGCTTGAGGATGGATACGATATAGTACCAGAAATAATGATTCCATTAGTTGGAGAAAAGAAAGAATTAAAATTTGTTAAAGACGTTGTTGTTGAAACAGCAGAACAAGTTAAAAAAGAAAAAGGATCAGATATGGAATACCATATTGGTACAATGATAGAAATACCAAGAGCAGCATTAACAGCTGATGAAATAGCTGAAGAAGCAGAATTCTTCTCTTTCGGAACAAATGACTTAACACAAATGACATTTGGTTTCTCAAGAGATGATGCTGGTAAATTCTTAGATTCTTACTACAAAGCAAAGATCTATGAATCAGATCCATTTGCTAAACTTGACCAAAATGGTGTTGGAAAATTAGTAAAAATGGCAGCTGAAAAAGGAAGAG
>CANRDJ010000056.1 GCA_947629355.1 uncultured Clostridia bacterium | reverse complement strand
GTTAAATCAAATATTCTTGCTTCAAATTCTTTAGTAGTAAGCTTTTCTACTGCTTCTTTTGTTATAGTTCCACCTTTTCCTGCATATTCAATAAGTTTTCTAATTTCATTTATTAAATTCTGCATATTAGTTCCTGATGCTTCTATAATAAGGTTCAATGTTCTTTCATCTATATTTACTTCATAAGCACTACAAATAGCCTTTAATCTTCTTTTTATATCTATTGGTTTTAATCTTTCAAAATTACATACTATACCATTTTCTTCTATTACTTTTGTAAGTTCACATTTTGATATATCATCTTCTATGAATACTAATATTATACTTTTTTTTATTGTTTCTATATTTTCTTTTATATATTCTGCTAATTCTTTTTGAAAATTATTATTTGATTTTGAATTTGCTTTTTTTTCTTTTTTTAGCAATCCTGTATTTTTTACAATTATTAGTTTTTTATCAAAGCCAAATGCTGGTGTTTCTATATCCGATATTATATTATTAACATTTGTTTCATCTATTTGAATATAGTTTATACCTAATATTAATTCTCCGAATAACTTTTTTATTTTTTTTACTGCGTTTTCTAACAGATATAGTTCTTCACCATAAAACAAATATATACTATTTAATTTCCCTTGCTTTAAATTTCTTTCCAGATTATCTACTGTCATTATTCCTCCGTTTTTTAACCACATAAATTGTTATTATATTCATATCCATAGCAAACAATCTTGTCCATATCTATAGAAATTGAATAAATTCATAAGATTCCAAAGTTTTCGGTATCTAAACTAATTATTTATATACTTTATAAATTCATATCTAGTAATACCTTTAGGCCAATCTTTTATTTCAGCTATAAGGTTAAAACCTTGTTTTTCATAAAAACCTTTTGCTTGAAAATCTAATGTATAAAGATGTATACCTACTAAATCTTCCTTTTTACAATACTCAAAAGCCTTATTCATTAGATGTGAACCTATTCTATTTTCTCTAAAATTAGGGTCTACATATAATACATCTATATCTAGCCATTGCATTTTTTTGTGTGCCGTTATTCCCCCTACAACATGATTATCTAATAACGCATAAAATCCAAATGGGTCATTGTAACCTTTTTCTCTATAGGCCTTAAATATTGAGTGTTTTTCATTATTGAAATCTTTTATTCCTTTTTGTATTATTTGCTCATATTCCTTATTAGTGCTTACTATTATATTTTGTTCTATAATTTTTTTGTCATTCACTATTTTACCTCCTTTAATTATTATTTCTATTATAACATAGCAAAAATTATAACTTTTCTGAGAATTTGCATGAGTGTGCGTGGCAGATTGCTGCTGCCATACTGTCTGTTGTGTCATCTAACTTTGGCAGATTTTCAACATTTAATATTGTTTTTACCATTCTTTGTACTTGCATTTTATCTGCTCTTCCATATCCTGTTACTGCTTGTTTTATTTGTAGTGGTGTGTATTCAAATGTTGGTACATTATTTTTACATCCTACTATTAAAACAACACCTCTTGCTTGTGCAACATTTATTGCTGTTTTCGCATTGTTATTAAAAAATAATTCTTCTACTGATATTGCATCTGGTTTATACTTATCTATAAGCATTGTTAAATCATCATATATTTTTGTAAGCCTTAATGGAAATGATACTCCTGCTTTTGTTGTAACTGCTCCGCTATCTATTAACTTAAATTTATTTCCTTGATAATCTATTATACTATATCCTGTTATTGCAAATCCTGGATCAATTCCTAATATTCTCATCTTCTATTCCTTCCTTATGTTTTTCTAATTCCACTATATCGCTAATAATTCTTTTACAATTTTTTGCTTGTTCTTTATTCATTTCTTCTAGCCAAAAGTTATCTGTAGGTCTTTTTGCTCCAGTTTTTCTTATTCTATCAAATACATCCTCATCTGGATTTAGTTTAATTCTCCTTTTAAAGAAATCAAATAATTCGGGATTTTTATATAAAATATCTGACTGAAATGAAGTTTGTTTTATAATTTCTTCTCCTATGTTTTTATTTTTTAAATGGTTAGTTTGAAATCTTGTATAATATGTATCATCAATTCTTGCTAAAATACCTATAATTTCTTCTTTCCATTTTACTAAAAAATAATTGTCCATATTTTCACTTCCCTTCGATTTTAAAAATCTCTTTCCAAATCTCTATCTATGCTTTTTAAATATATCAATTTATTACCTAGTTCTTTTCTTATTGTACTCTCATATTTAGTTTGATGAATAGCATCAAAAAATTTATCTAAATTAACATTTAAATCCTCTAAAAATTGTTTGAAGTAATTTGGGTATTTTTCATGTATATAGTCTACGATATCTTTGGAATTATATGAAATTCTACCTTGTTTTGTTTTTACTGTAATAAATCCTAACCCCCAATTTCCTTTTACTACAACTCCTGGTTTATAATCAATTATATTTACAAATGAAACTGCATTATCATATAATCCTAGCTGATAATTTTGTGTTTTATTATCAGATACTAATGCCCAATTATCTGGATGCCTATCAAAACTATTAGTTATACAGTCTAGTAATATTGTTTTTATTATATTTCCTTCTATACTTTTATAATTATCTTCCTCTCTCATAAAGTTTTTTACATGACCTAAAAGTTCTTCTATATAAAGTCTGTCATTATTTTGTTTCATTTCATCTTCTGTAATTCCATTATAACGTAAAATTGTTCTTACATCTACCATATCTTCGTTTTCTTTATCAACAATACTATAACTAAGTATACCTGGAGCACAAAAATGTCTTTTATCATTTATAATATCTATATCTGGAATTCTACAATTTGATAAAACTAACTTTCCTAATATACTCCATAACTTTTCTGCATATGCACCATCTATAATATCATAATCAGGTTCTTTATATATTGCTATTCCTTTTTCTGTTATTTTTCCATTAACATATTCAAAGACCTTTCCCCACCTTGGATTGCCATTGCTTCTACCTATAGTATCTGAATCTATTGTCTTAAATATAATTCCATTAAAATCTTTTGGAATATTTCCTATAAATTCATCAAATGGAATCTCTTCATGCTTTCTATATAAATAGAATTCCTTTTTATCAAAGATATTATTTCCCATTTTATTCCTCTCTAAAATATTCATACATTATTCTAAATACCTCTGCTACGCTCCAAGCTTGGGCTATTGCTCCTTTTGGCATAAAAGGTGCTTTTGAATCGTATATTTCTGAAATGCTTCCAATTGTGCCTCTTTCAAACATATCTTTTACAAAGGTTTTTTTCGTATT
>CANRDJ010000055.1 GCA_947629355.1 uncultured Clostridia bacterium | reverse complement strand
ACAGATGTACGTTTAAGAAAAGTAAATTCAGAAAACAGAATGAAAGCTGTTGCTTCTGTAACATTCGATAATGAATTTGTAATTCATGATATCAAAGTTATCGAAAGTCAAAATGGATTATTTATAGCTATGCCAAGTAGAAAAACTCCAAATGGAGAATTTAAAGATATAGCTCATCCAATCAATGCTGAAACTAGAGAAAAAATCCAATCAGCTATATTAGAAGCGTATGAAGCTCCTGAAGCTGAAGAAGTTAGTGAAGAATCAGCAGAATAAGAATAATAGAATAGATAAAAGCATCTTTAGGGGTGCTTTTTTCCTTTCATATAAAAGAGTTATATTTAGTTCTTGAATAACTTTTAAATTTATTTTTTATATTGCAGTAACAAAAAAATCATATCTTTTTAATAATTTTCTTGCTATTTTTTTTATAATATTGTATGATATTATAAGTAGAAAAAGGAAATGAAATAACGGAGGAATATAATAATGAAAAAAATATTTTTAGTAAGTATACTAATAGCTATAATTTTACTATCATTAACAACAACAATATTGGCTATAGAACCAAAAGATACATTAGAAACAAATACAGCAAGTGAGTTAATGGATATGAAAAATGAAGTAAAAACAGAAAAGGATGAATATATTAGAAAATACGGTTCAGAATCCTACGGAATGACAGCATTAATATTAAATAAAGTTAGAATATATAGTATCCCATTATGTTTTATTGGTATAGCAATAGGTGCTTTACATCAATATGTTTTAGGAACTAGAAGATTAGACATGAAACAAAAAGGATTTGCATTGATAGTTTCATTCATAACAATACTTGTAATATGTCAGGTATTGCCATTAATATTTGCAATAGTAGTAAGAGGTTGGAGGGGTTAAAAAGCATGAAAGTTTTATTTGCAGTAAATAATGATGATATTTCTAATGCAATATTAAAGAAATATCAAAAAAATTATAGAGAAATATTATCATATAAAAATGTATATTACTTTAATGCAATTTTGAAAGAATTACAAAAGGACAAAACTTATGATAGAGTAGTAATAAGTGAAGATTTAGAACCATTTGCCAATAATAATTATGATGCGATAGATAGATTTTTATTCGAAAAATTAGATAATATAAGTGATGAGGCAACAAATGCAGAAGGTAATGATACAGATATTATATTTATTTGTAGTGATAGAAGAAACAAATCAGATGATATGTTATCTAAATTATTTGGTATAGGTATATATAGTGCCATAATAGGACAGGATAGAAGCACAGATGAAGTTTGTAGATTAATAAATAAACCAAGAACAAAAAAAGAGGCTAAACAGTATTATAAAATAGAAACAGACAGTATTAATTATCAATCTGAAAGTGAAGATAGTGTAAGCGAAACAGAAGTACAAAATATATTAGCTCATTATAAAAGACTTGGAAGAAATGAAGATAAATACATAGATAGTTTTAATAGTATAGTTTCTCAATATAATGATGCACAACTTAAAATTATAATAAGATATCTTCCTATTTCTGTAAAAGCAGTCCTAGAAGAAAAATCTCCTAAATATCAACAATTAACTTCTTCTACTCCTAGTGACAAAATTATAAATACTACTTATAAAACTAGTAAAAACAAAAAGGAAAATAATAAAAAAGTAGAAGCAATACAAGTAGAAATGCTTAATAACGAATCTGATAAAAATAAAATAACAAAACCAATTATTATACCATCAGGAGTAAATAAAAATCAAGTAAGAAGACTTATAAAACCAGTAAAACCACAAGAAGAAATAAAAAATGATATTGAAAAAAATCATGAATCTATTAATGTAGATAATGAATTAAACCTTAATGAATTAGATACAGTAATAGATAATGAATTAATATCTAATAAAACAAATGTAGCGATAAATACCCAACAACCAAAAAGGGGTAGAGGTAGACCTAGAAAAGTTGTGCTAAATGAAGAAATACAAGAAAACAAACCAAAAAGAGGAAGAGGTAGACCTAGAAAAAATTTACCAAAAGAAGAAAACCAAGAAAAACAAGATGACGAATTAATTGATTTATTTAATATAGATGGTGAAGAACAACTAAATGAAGTAACAACTAATCAAGACGATTCTATAGATTTATTTGAACTTGCTAATGAAGAGCCTATAGAAAAAGAACCTAAAGATGAGGAAGAAATTGATTTATTTGACTTGTCATCAGATGATAATAATGTAGAATATGATAATAATGAAGAATTAAGTAATGGATATAATACAAAAACTGATATAACACAAACTAAATATAATCCAATTGAGAGTAATAATTTAGCTACGGCACTTACTAAAGATAAAAAAGTAGTATGTTTTGTAGGAACTACAAAAAATGGTACATCATTTATAGTAAACAATGAAGCACATCTACTAGCATCAATGGGTATTTCAACTGCTATATTAGATATGACAAAAACAAAAAATGCATATTATATATACACAAATGCTGAAGAACAATTAATGAAAACAGCAAAAGATAGTATAAATAAACTTAGAAGTGGTATTACAGATGGTGTTAAGGTAAATAAAGATTTAACAGTTTATACATCATTACCAGAAGATGAAAATGAATATACAGATGCAAATAATATATTGTCTACACTTGCAAAAAAATATTCAGTGGTTTTAATAGATTGCGATTTTGATACTCCAATGGAATATTTTGAAGCAGCTCAAGAAATATATCTTGTTCAAAGTATGGATGTTCTTACTATTCAGCCACTTACAGCATTTTTAAGGAATATGCAATCTAAAGGGGTTCTTAAACAAGAAAAATTAAAAATAGTTATTAATAAAGGTGTAAATATAAAAAGTGTACCAATAAAAACACTAATAGGTGGAATATCGAAATATAATGACCCTTCTATGTCATATATGAAAGATTTATTTGATAAAGATAGTGTTCCTTATTGTGTAATACCATTTGAAGTACAAAACTATATTAAATATTTAGATGCTGTAATAACATGCAATATATCATTAAATGGATATACTAAAGCATTTATGGCTGCACTTAAACAATTATGCAATATGATATATCCATTAATAAATAAGCAAACATATTCTCCAAGAGGAGATAAATATAAAAGTGATTTTTCAAGTGATATGAATGATACACTAAAGAAAATGAAGAGAAAATATCAGTAAGAGATGTAAAATAAGAGGTGATAACTTGGATCCATTTTTAATTATTATATTAGTACTAGTTTGTATTATAGTAGGGCTAATAATCTATAATTTAAAGATATATAAAAGTATAAAATCTTATAGTAATATAAATGATAGATTATCTAATTTAAAAGTTTTGCAAGATTTTTTAGATACTATTGGAAAGGATTCTTCTGTTGATAATAAGCTTGAAATTATAAATAACATATTGATTGAAAAATTTTTAATAAAATATTCTACAATAGTAGTATTTAATGGAGCTGAATATGATATAAAAGCTACAAATGTAGATGAAAGACATTGGGACACTATGAAAAATTTACATACAGAAGAAATGTTTAAAGATAGTATAATTACAGCAACACCAAAATATGTTACAGTCAATGGACCAGAAGAAAAACTAAAATATCAAAAATCAGAAATGGGCAGAGCAAAATCAGCAATGTTTTTTCCTTTGTACATTGATAATATATATATAGGATATTGGATTATAGAAAGCAGTAATTCTCATGCTTTTGACAATATGGATACAAGTGTATTAGGAGTTGTAAGAGAAAATATAGTTGCAGTACTAAAAACAGTTTCTTATCAAAATACTATAGAGAATATATATAGAGTAGATAAAAATACTGGATTAAATTCTGCTGAATATTTGTATGGAAAAGGGAAAAGAATAATAGATAAGTATCCTGAGAGTTCTATCTGTATGTTAGAAATTATAAATATAGAAGAAATTAATGAGAAATTTGGAAGGAATATAGGTACAGATATAATAGTAAGTGTAAGTAATGAAATAAAGAGAAGTATTTCTTCGCAATATATTTTTGTAAGATACATGGGACCTAAGTTTGCAATAGCTTTTTCAGGAGTAGATATAGAATCAGTGCAAGATTTTATAAAAAATATGAAAGAAGAAATAGAAAAAATAAAACTACCAGTTAAACAAAAAAATAGTAATAAAAAACAAAAACCGGTATTTGTTTCTCCAATAACTAATTTTGTACTTGCAACTTACTATAAAGGAACAGGATTAGAATCTGTAACTAAAAAACTAGAAGAATACTTAGATGATTGTGATAAAGAAGAAAGTAATATTAACTGTATATAGGAGGGAAATATATGATAAGTGATAAAACGATGAATTTTAAGGTAGAAAGAGACAAGAATATTAAAGCAAAAGAAATACTAAAGGAAGTATATGAGGCATTAGTAGAAAAAGGATATAATCCAATAAACCAAATAGTTGGATATATTTTGTCAGGAGATCCAACATATATAACAAGTCATAATAATGCAAGAAACTTAATAAGAATGATTGAAAGAGATGAATTATTAGAAAAAATGGTCAAGAATTATATAGGATTAGATGATTAATATGAGAATATTAGGAATTGACTATGGACAAGCAAGAGTGGGACTTGCAATTACAGATGAATTAAATATAACAGTACAAGGATTAAAAACTATTAGTCATAATTCAAATGACAAAATATTGTTATCAAAACTTGATGAAATTATAAAACAATATCAAATAGAAACAATTGTAGTTGGTATGCCACTTCATATGAATGGAGATAAAAGCAAAAGAGCAGAAATAACAGAAAAATTTATCCATAAACTAAAATGTAAGTATAATAAAATAAAAATAGTTGCACAAGACGAAAGATTAACAACTGTGCAGGCACATAAAACAATGAACGATTTAGATATAAATAAAAAGAGAAAAAAGGAATTAGTAGATACAATATCAGCAGTATACATATTAGAAACATATATAAATAAAACTAAAAATATATGTTAAAAAGTAAGATTTTAATATTATATAAATATAAATTAATAAATTTGAAAGGAGACAAAAGAATAATGGATTTTGAAGATAATGAAAATGAAGAAGAAGTAGACAATATTATTGTTTTAAATGATGAGGAAGGAAAAGAAGTACAATTTGAATTTTTAGATTTAATAGAGTACCAAGATGAAGAATATGTTATTTTATTACCAATAGAAGAAGAAAGTGACGAGGATGCAGGAGAAGTAGTAATACTAAAAGTTGAAGATACAGATTCAGAAGATGAAGAATCTTATGTAAGTGTTGACGACCAAGAAACACTTAATACGGTATTTGAATTATTCAAAGAAAAGTTTAAAGATGAATTTAATTTTATTGATGAAGATTAATATAATAAATCAAAATAGCAAAAATCATTTTGAAATAAATTTTCAAAATGATTTTTTTATTGTAATAGTTTTAAATATCATTTTTTAATAGGTGAAGTTTGATTTAAATAATGATAATATATAGTTTTATTATTTTGAGTTGCGACAATACATTATAAAAATAATTAAGTATAATAAATAATTTCAAAAAACTATTTCTAAATTTTAGTTATTGTGATAGTATATAATAAATAAAACATAAGATAAAGGAAGTGTGTTAAATGCAAAATATTAAATTGGATTTAAGTTATAGTGGAATAGCAGAAAGAGAAATTTATGAATATGAAGAAAAAGTCCAAGAAATATATAACAACTTAAACGAAAAAGCAAAAGATAAGAATGAATTTGTTGGATGGTTAAAACTACCAAGTAGCTATAATAGAAAAGAATTTGAAAGAATCAAAAAGGTAGCAAAAAGGATAAGAAAAAATTCAGAAGTTTTTGTAGTAATTGGTATTGGAGGATCATATTTAGGAGCAAGAGCAGTAATTGAAAGTTTAACTAGTAATTTCGCAAATATGTTTTCTAAAGATATAAGAAAATCACCTCAAATATTTTTTGTAGGAAATAGTATCAGTCCAAATTATATAAATGAATTAATAGATTGTATTGGAGATAAAGATATATCAATAAATGTTATATCAAAATCAGGAACGACAACAGAACCAGCAATTGCCTTTAGAATATTTAGAGAATATTTAGAAAGTAAATATGGAGCAAATGAAGTAAACAAGAGAATATATATAACTACAGATAAGAAAAAAGGTGCATTGAAGCAACTCGCAGATGAAGAAGGATATGAGACATTTGTAATACCAGATAATGTAGGAGGAAGATTTTCAGTATTAACACCAGTAGGACTTCTTCCAATAGCAGTAGCAGGAATAGATATTGATAAACTTATGGAAGGTGCAAAAGATGCACAATTCAACTATTCTGATAGTAGTATAAAATACAATCAATGTTATAAATATGCAGTAGTTAGAAATATATTATATAAAAAAGATAAAACAATAGAAATACTTGCAAATTATGAACCAAAATTACATTATTTAACAGAATGGTGGAAACAGCTATATGGAGAAAGCGAAGGAAAGGATCAAAAAGGAATATTCCCAGCAGGGGTAGATTTGAGTACAGACCTTCATTCAATGGGACAATATATTCAAGATGGAAGAAGGAATCTTTTTGAAACAGTAATAAATATAGAAAAATCAAAAACAGATATAAAAATCAAAAGAGATGAAGATAATATTGATGGACTTAATTTTATAGCAAATAAGACAATGGACTATGTAAATAAAAAAGCAATGCAAGGAACAGTTGAAGCACATGTAGAAGGTGGAGTCCCAAATATTATAATAAATATAAAAGAATTAAACGAAGAAACAATGGGAGAATTAATATATTTCTTTGAACTTGCCTGTGCTATATCTGGAAATATATTAGGAGTAAATCCATTTGACCAACCAGGAGTAGAAGCATATAAGATAAATATGTTTAGACTACTTGGAAAACCAGGATTCAAAAAAGAAACAAACAATAAATAGATAAAAACAAGGAATTTGTAGAAAGATGTTGAAAAATAAACATAAAAGTGATATACTAAAGCCAGCTAGCAATAGCTAGAAATTTTTTAGAAAAGGAGCAAAAAGATTTATGAGACACATTAAACGGAGCAGATTTCACGAACAAACAAAAATAGCTATAAACAGCTATTACTGTGAGGATAATGAATCCAAAACTGATGAATCTACAGTTAATGAATTCAAAACTGATGAATCCAAAGCTGATGAATCTACAGCTAATGAATCTACAGCTGATGAGTCCAAAACCATACAAACTCAGATTAATGAGATTTGGGAAGAAAGAGAACGGCAGGAACAAGAAGAAGCGGCTAGAATTAAAAAAGAAATTGACCGCGCTTGGGCAGAATATGATGCAAAAAACAATGCTGATGATTTTGATAATGAAGATTATACTATTGAGGTTGAAGAATATTTTCAAAATCTAGAAAATATTGATGAAGCTGAGGAGTCAGAATCTTATGAAGAAGATGAGCCTAAAGTGCTAGAACCTTTATACAAAAAAGATAAGAAAAGGTCAGAGCGAAGAAGATTAACTGTACGTGCAAATAGGCGATTGTGCAGAAGGGCAGAAAATGCCATAGAAAATTGGCAGAAAAGAGATGAAGATGCCTGGAAAAATTGCTTGTTTCATTCAAGTGAAGAACTTAAGCTTCGTGTTGAAAGATGCTATGCTCTTCAAAAAAGGGCAGAGCGACTGCAACGTTAACTCCTATAAGGGATGCTTTGATGAGCATCCCTTTTTTCTATAAATTCCTATGATATATTATTCTTAAAGTATTACTAATTAATAGAATATAAAATATTGACAAAAATTAAAAATATAGTATAATAATAAATAGTTAAATATAAAGACTATGATGAGACAAAGTAAGATAATAATTACCAAAAGAGAGGATTAGTGTATGCGCTGAAAGCTAATCTTGGAAAATGTATCTGAAAAACTAGCTCGGAGTTTCTAATTAAAAGTTAGACGTGTAAGATACGATAAAATCTAAATTTAAGTAAAACAAAGGGTGGAACCGTGCATAGCACCCCTAATAGATAATTTAATCTATTAGGGTGCTTTTTAATTTTAGAGAAAAACTATAAAAACTGACATCACTAATTCACAGTAGGGACATACCTCAATCTATGGGGAATGCTTATAATTGAGGTATGTCCCTATACATTACTTAGAAAGGAGAATAACTTATGCTAATTTCAATAGGAACAAGAAGTGTACCAAAAGTAACAGCAATAACAAGAGCATTTTCTAGATATCCAGAGATTTGGATGAATGAAGAAGATAAAATAGAATATCAAATAATGCCGAAAGATATAAGAAATGATGAAAAACAAGGACAACAAAAAGATAATTTCTCAGGAGTTTCGTGTAATCCGATGTCACTTACAGAAACAATTAACGGTGCAAAAAACAGAGCAAAAAATGCTTATGAATACGCAGCAGAAAGAAATCGGCACATGTAGCTTTGGAGTAGGAATAGAAGCAGGAATGTATGAAGTTTCAGAAGTAGATACTGGATATATGGATGCAAGTATATGTGCAATATATGATGGGAAAGATTATTATATAGGATTTAGTCCATCTTTTGAATATCCACAAAAAGTGGTAAATAGAGTATTAAAAGGCGAAGAACTAGGATATATGGAGGATGTGTTTGGTAGTACAGCAAAAGGAAGAAAAGGTGCAATTGGAGTCCTAACAAGTGGAAGAGTATATAGAGATGAATTAGAAGAATATGCAGTAATCATGGCACTAACAAAAATTGTATCTAAAGATGTATATTAAAACGAGGGACATACCTCGATCTATGAGAAATGCTTCGAATGCCGAGGTGTGTCCCTCAAACCTTATAAAGAAATAAAAAGGAGAGATGTTTTATGATAAAGATTAAATTAAAAGATAATTCCGAAATGGAAGTAGAAGAAAATTTAAGTGTACTTGAAATAGCAAAGAAAATAAGCGAGGGACTAGCAAGAGTTGCAACATGTGCAGAAATAGATGGTGAAATTGTTGACCTAAGAAAAATAGTAGATAAAAATTGCTCATTAAATATATTAACATTTGAAAGTAGTATAAATGGTAAAAAAGCATATTGGCATACAACATCACATATTATGGCACAGGCAACAAAAAGGTTGTATCCAGAAGTAAAATTAGCAATAGGTCCATCAATAGATAATGGTTTCTATTATGATTTTGATACAGATAAGCCATTTACTCCAGAAATGCTAGAAGCAATAGAAGGCGAAATGAAAAAAATTATAAAAGAAGATTTGCCAATAGAAAGATTTGAACTTCCAAGAAATGAAGCATTAGAATTAATGAAAAATGAGCCATATAAAGTAGAACTAATAAATGACTTGCCAGAGGGCGAAACAATATCTTTTTATAAACAAGGCGACTTTACTGACCTTTGTGCAGGACCACATTTAACAAGTACAGGAAAAGTAAAAGCAATAAAACTACTTTCATCATCAGGAGCATATTGGCGTGGAGATGAAAAAAATAAAATGCTACAAAGAATTTATGGAATATCTTTCCCTAAAGCAAGTCAGCTTGAAGAATATGTAAATATGATAGAAGAAGCAAAGAAAAGAGATCACAGAAAACTAGGAAAAGAATTAGATTTATTCTTCTTTGACGAAACAGCACCAGGTATGGCATACTGGATGCCAAAAGGATTTACATT
>CANRDJ010000054.1 GCA_947629355.1 uncultured Clostridia bacterium | reverse complement strand
GTAACATCATATATTCCAGGTATAGGTCATAACTTACAAGAGCACAGTGTTGTGTTAATTAGAGGTGGAAGGGTAAAAGATATTCCTGGTGTTAGATACCACATTATAAGAGGTACACTAGATACAGCTGGTGTTAAAGACAGAATGCAAGGCAGATCTAAATATGGTGCAAAAAAACCTAAAAATTAAATATTTTAATGAAAAACTTCGTACTACGTTGTCAAGCTACATAAAAATTTTTTCGATATACAGCTCGTATAATCTCAAAAATTTTTATTTGCTTTCCTAGTATTACTCGTTTTTGATTAAAATAAATAAGAATTTAAAAATTAATAGTGCTAATAAAGAGATATAAATTTATAAGCACTATGCGGGAAAGTGAAAATCTTTTCAGAGTAACTTTAGATATTTCTTTAAATATCTAGTAATATTCATAAAAAGGAGTGAAGAATAGTGCCAAGAAGAGGATATATAGCAAAAAGAGAAGTTTTACCAGATCCAATATATAATAGTAAAGTTGTAACAAAATTAATCAACAATATTATGTTAGATGGTAAAAAAACAGTTGCTCAAAAAATAGTATATGATGCATTTGATATTATAAAAGAAAAAGAAGGAAAAGATGCATTAGAAGTTTTTGAAGCAGCATTAAATAATATAATGCCAGTTCTTGAAGTTAAAGCAAGAAGAGTTGGTGGAGCTACATATCAAGTTCCAATAGAAATAAGACCAGAAAGAAGACAAACTTTAGGATTAAGATGGCTAGTAAACTATGCTAGAAATAGACATGAAAAGACTATGGCTGAAAAGTTAGCAAATGAGATAATAGATGCTACAAACAGCACAGGTGGATCATTCAAGAAAAAAGAAGATATGCATAGAATGGCAGAAGCTAATAAAGCTTTCGCACACTACAAATGGTAAAATTTTTATGAAAAACGTCGTATTGCGGTGTCAAACTGCATAAAAATTTTTGCGACATACAACACGTATAGTCTTAAAAATTTTTATTTGTTTTCCTAGCACTACTCGTTTTTGATAAAAATTTAAATAGGATTAACGATGAATGATAAATAAATAAAAGGAGGAAAAAAATTAATGGCAGGTAGAGCATTTCCATTAGAGAAAACAAGAAATATAGGAATAATGGCTCACATTGATGCAGGAAAAACTACAACAACAGAAAGAATTCTTTTCTATACAGGAAGAACTCATAAAATAGGTGAAGTTCACGAAGGTGAAGCTACTATGGACTGGATGGAACAAGAACAAGAAAGAGGTATAACAATTACTTCTGCTGCAACAACTGCTCAATGGTTAGGACATAGAATAAATATAATCGACACACCAGGTCACGTTGACTTTACTGTAGAGGTTGAAAGATCTTTAAGAGTATTAGACGGATCAGTTACAGTTTTTTGTGCTAAAGGTGGAGTACAACCACAATCAGAAACAGTTTGGAGACAAGCTGATAATTATCATGTACCAAGAATGGCATATGTAAATAAAATGGATATAACAGGAGCAAATTTCTTAGCATGTGTTGAACAAATGCGTACTAGATTAAATGCAAATGCTATTCCAATCCAATTACCTATAGGAGCAGAAGATACTTTTAAAGGTATAGTTGATTTAATAAAGATGAGAGCATTCATCCATAAAGATGATTTAGGAAAAGAAATAGAAGAAACAGATATTCCAGCTGATTTAGTAGAAATGGCAGAAAAATTCAGATCAGAAATGATAGAAGCAGCTGCAGAACAAGATGATGAATTAATGATGAAATATTTAGATGGTGAAGAATTATCTGAAGCAGAAATTAAAAAAGGATTAAGAATAGGAACAATTGCAAACAAAGTAGTACCTGTTTGTTGTGGTTCATCATATAAAAACAAAGGTGTTCAAGAATTATTAAATGCAGTTGTTGATTTCATGCCATCACCATTAGATATACCACATATTAAAGGGGTAACATTGAATGGAGAAGAAACAGAAAGAAAAACTTCTGATACTGAACCATTTGCAGCCTTAGCATTTAAAATTGCAACAGACCCATTTGTTGGAAAACTATGTTTCTTTAGAGTTTACTCAGGAACATTAGAGTCTGGATCAACAGTATTAAATGCAAATAAAGATAAAAAAGAAAGAATCGGAAGAATTCTTCAAATGCATGCAAATCATAGAGAAGATATAGATAAAGTATATTCTGGAGATATTGCAGCAGCAGTTGGACTAAAAGAAGTTACAACTGGTGATACACTTTGCGATATTCAGCATCCAGTTATATTAGAGTCTATGGAATTCCCAGAGCCAGTTATAGAAATAGCTATAGAGCCAAAAGATAAAGTAGCTCAAGAAAAAATGGCTATAGCACTTTCTAAACTTGCAGAAGAAGATCCAACATTTAAAACTTATACAAATCAAGAAACTGGTCAAACTATAATTGCAGGTATGGGTGAATTACACTTAGACATAATCGTAGATAGATTAAAAAGAGAATTCAAAGTAGAATGTAATGTAGGTAAACCACAAGTTTCTTACAAAGAAACAATTAGAAA
>CANRDJ010000053.1 GCA_947629355.1 uncultured Clostridia bacterium | reverse complement strand
GATAGATTAAAAAGAGAATTCAAAGTAGAATGTAATGTAGGTAAACCACAAGTTTCTTACAAAGAAACAATTAGAAACAAGGTAAGAGTAGAAGGAAAATTCATACGTCAATCTGGTGGACGTGGACAATATGGACACGTATGGTTAGAAATGGAACCATTAGAGCCTGGTTCAGGAATCGAATTCGAAAGCAAGATTGTAGGTCGGTGTTGTTCCTAAAGAATACATCAAGCCAACAGAAGAAGGTATTCGTGAAGCTGCAGAAAGCGGAATACTTGCTGGATATCCAGTTATCGACTTTAAAGCAACTTTAGTAGATGGATCTTACCATGATGTTGACTCATCTGAAATGGCATTTAAAATTGCAGGTTCAATGGCATTCAAAGAAGGATGCAAGCAAGGTAAATCTGTAATATTAGAGCCAATAATGAAAGTAGAAGTAACAGTTCCAGAAGAATACATGGGAGATGTTATAGGTGATGTTAACTCAAGACGTGGAAGAATGGAAGGAATGGAAGCAAGAAACGGAATGCAAATTATAAGAGCATTTATTCCATTATCAGACATGTTTGGATATGCAACAGACTTACGTTCAAAAACTCAAGGAAGAGGAACATATTCAATGGAACCAAGTCATTATGAAGAAGTTCCAAAATCAGTATTAGAGAAGATAGTAGCATCAAGGGCTAAAAAAGAAGAGTAATAAAACAAATGAAATTGGGCATCTTGCGTTGTCAAGTCTCATAAAATTTTTCTCAATATACAGCGTATAATTTCAAAAAAATTTATTTACTTTCCTAGCAATATACCCAATTTGCTTCGTTTTAAAGTATTTTATAAAAATACTTGCATTTTTATGGAAGATGTTATAAAATAACATTTACTAAAAATAGTTATTAATTTTTTAATTATAAAATAAAAGATTTTTAAGGAGGAAAAATTAAATGGCAAAGGAAAAATTCGAGAGAACAAAACCACATGTTAACATTGGTACAATTGGTCACGTTGACCACGGAAAAACAACAACAACAGCAGCTATTACAAAATGGTTAGGATTATTAGGAAAGGCACAATTTACAGCATATGATCAAATCGACGGTGCTCCAGAAGAAAAAGCAAGAGGAATCACAATCAATACAGCACACGTTGAATATGAAACAGAAAGCAGACACTATGCACACGTTGACTGTCCAGGTCATGCTGACTATGTAAAAAATATGATTACAGGTGCAGCTCAAATGGATGGAGCAATACTTGTTGTTTCAGCAGCTGATGGTCCAATGCCTCAAACAAGGGAGCATATATTACTTGCAAGACAAGTTGGAGTTAAATATATCGTTGTTTATTTAAACAAATGTGATATGGTTGACGATCCAGAATTATTAGAATTAGTTGAAATGGAAGTTAGAGACTTATTATCTAGCTATGATTTCCCAGGAGATGAAATTCCAATTATTAAAGGATCTTCATTAAAAGTATTAGAATGTACATCACAAGATCCAAATGCACCAGAATATGCATGTATGAAAGAATTAATGGATGCAGTTGATAGCTACATCCCAACACCAGACAGACCAACAGATGGAGACTTCTTAATGCCAGTTGAAGACGTATTCTCTATAACAGGTAGAGGAACAGTTGCAACAGGTAGAGTAGAAAGAGGAGTTGTAAAAGTTCAAGACGAAGTTGAAATAATTGGTTTAACAACAGAAAGAAAGAAAACTGTTGTAACAGGTGTAGAAATGTTCAGAAAATTATTAGACCAAGCAGAAGCAGGAGACAACATTGGTGTTCTATTAAGAGGTATTGATAGAAAAGAAATCGAAAGAGGTCAAGTTCTAGCAAAACCAGGAACAATACATCCACATACAAAATTCAAAGCAGAAGTTTATGTATTAACAAAAGAAGAAGGTGGAAGACATACACCATTCTTCAATGGATATAGACCACAATTCTATTTCAGAACAACAGACGTTACAGGTGTTATAGATTTACCAGCAGGAACAGAAATGGTAATGCCAGGTGATAATGTAACAATGACAATTGAACTTATCACACCAATAGCAATTGAAAAGGGATTAAGATTTGCTATACGTGAAGGTGGTAGAACAGTAGGTTCTGGTATAGTTTCAGAAATAATTGAGTAATATTCTAGAAAATAGAATTTAAAAGTTAGAGGCAAGGAAATGAACTGAACCCAAAAAGTTAGACACTTTTTGGGTTCAGTTCAGAAATAGCCTCTAATTTTTTTGGAGGAAACATTTGGCTCGGAGCGATTTCTCCATTTTTCTTTGGAAACTTTTCGCTCCGAGCGAAAAGTTTCCTTGGGAAGGAAGATTTGAAAGAAGATTTTTTGAAAGAAGATTTTTTGAAAGAAGATTTTTCAAAAAAATGGAGAAATCGCTCCGAGCGGAAAATTTCGTTAAATAGCTATTGCTTTTTTTATAATTAAATAATAAAATAAATAAGTAGAAAATAAACTTTATAGAAAGAAAGGATAAAATGATGAGAATATTATTAGATGCTATGCGGTGGTGACAATGCACCAGATGCAACTATAAAAGGTGCAGTGAGAGCAATAAAAGAAATTAACTCTGAAATTATTCTAATAGGAAATGAAGATATAATAAACCATAAAATAAAAGAAATATTTAATAAGAAAAATATCTCAGAAATATCAGATAGATTAAAAATACATAATAGTACAGAGATAATAGATATGGAGGATGTTCCAACACAAGCAATAAAACATAAAAAAGATTCTTCAATGGTAGTAGGATTTAATTTATTAAAACAAAATGAAGGAGATGTATTTATTTCTGCGGGCAATTCAGGTGCATTGTTAACAGGTGCAACTTTATTAGTGGGAAGAATAAAAGGAGTAGATAGACCTGCAATAGCTCCAATGCTTCCATCATATAAAAAAGGATTAATGCTTATAGACGCAGGTGCAAACACAAACTGTAAGCCTATAAATTTATTACAATTTGCTCAATTTGCAAATATATATTTAAGAAATATATACAATATTGAAAAACCAGTCATAGGATTATTAAATATAGGAACAGAGGAAACAAAGGGAAATGATTTAATGAAGGAAAGCTACAAACTTTTAAAAGAAAAGGCTAATGATTATAATATTAATTTTGTTGGCAATGTAGAGGGAAGAGAGGCTTTTTCAGGAGAAATTGATGCAATAGTTACAGATGGATTTACTGGAAATATATTTTTAAAGACTGTAGAAGGACTTGGTAAACTTGTAAAAAGGTCACTT
>CANRDJ010000052.1 GCA_947629355.1 uncultured Clostridia bacterium | reverse complement strand
AAAGGTGGAACTATAACAAAAGAAGCAGTAGAAAAGCTTACTACTAAAGAATTTGAAGCAAGAATATTTGATTTAACAGACGAATTAGGAAAAAAAGATATAACAAAAGCTATGGAAATATTAAAAGAATTAATATATAATAAAGAACCAGTACAAAAAATACTCATAACATTATATAATCATTTCAAAAAAATATATTTAACTAAACTATGTATTGAAAAAAGTAGAGATGTTTTGCCAGTATTAAATCTGAAACCAAATCAAACATTTTTAGTTTCTAAATATAAAAGACAAGCAGGATATTTTAAAACAAATGAATTAAGAAAAATATTAGGAGAATTAATAAATCTAGATAACAGCTATAAATCAGGATTAATAGATATAAACATAGGGTTAGAAGCAATACTATGTGCGTATATTTAAAATAAAAGGATGTGGAACAATGAAATTTTTATTTGTATTAGGAATAATTTTAGTAATGTTTGGTGTAATTCTAATATATGACGCAAGACCAATAACAAAGAAAATGTTTAGCTTTGGAGATCAAAATGATGCAACACTTGGATTAAAGTTAGTAGGCTTTTTATTGAGTATAATTGGAATGATTTTAGTTTATTGTAATATGTAAAAAATATTGATTTTTTTAAACAAATATGTTAAGATATATAGCATATTAAAAAAACTATGAAAAAGAGGAGTAAGATTTAACCTTACCGAAAGAGAATAGAAGCCACCGGCTGAGAGCTTCTAAGGTTTAAGAAAATCTGAATGTAGCTTTGGAGTTGATTATTTGAAATAACAGTAGAGTAATCCGTAAATCTTGCGTTAAAGATATTAGAGATGTATAAATTAAAAATTTATATAAATTAGGTGGTACCACGTTATAAAAGACGTCCTATATATAGGGCGTCTTTTTTAGTGAATAGTAAATGTTGAAGAAAACTAAAAGACTGACATTAGTAATTCATAGTAGGGACATACCTTAATCTATGAGGAATACCATTGAATAAGGTATGTCCCTATACATAAAAAAGGAGGAAAGAATATGTGTGAAAAATGCAAACATGAATTAGAAGGAAAGTACGAGCCAAATAGTTTTGAACAAAAAATTTATAAAGAGTGGGAAGAAAGCGGATATTTTAAACCAAGCATGGATAAGACAAAGGAGAGTTATTGCATAATGATGCCACCTCCAAATGTAACAGGAAAGTTGCACATGGGGCATGCTTTAGATGGAACACTTCAAGATATATTAATTAGATATAAAAGGATGCAAGGGTATAATACACTATGGCTTCCAGGAACAGACCATTCTGCAATTTCTACTGAAGTAAAAATTGTAGATAAACTTAAAGAAGAAGGAATAAATAAATGGGACTTAGGAAGAGAAAAATTTTTAGATAGAGCATGGGAGTGGACTAAAGAATATGGAGGAACAATTATAAAACAACAAAAAAGATTAGGTTGCAGTGCAGACTGGACACGTTCAAGATTTACAATGGATGAAGGACTATCAAAAGCAGTCTTAACAGTATTTAAAAAACTATACGATAAAGGACTTATATATAAAGGTAAAAGGATGATAAACTGGTGTCCTTGTTGTAATACATCAATTTCAGATGCAGAAGTAGAGTACGAAGAAGAACCTACACATTTATGGCATATTAAATATAAGGTTGTAGGAGAAGATAGATATTTAACAGTTGCAACAACAAGACCAGAAACAATGCTTGGAGATACAGCAGTTGCTGTTCATCCAGATGATGAAAGATATAAAGATTTAGTAGGCAAAAAATGTATACTTCCTATAATGAATAAAGAAATTCCAATTATTGCAGATGAATTTGTAGAAATGGAATTTGGTACTGGATGTGTTAAAATTACACCTGCACATGACCCAAATGACTATCAAGCAGGACTTACACATAACTTAGAAATAATTGAAGTGTTTGATGAAAATTTCAAAATGAATGATTTAGTTCCAGAATATAAAGGACTAGATATGTATACTGCAAGAGAAAAAATAGTAGATAAATTAAAAGAACTTGGAAATTTAGTGAAAATAGAAGACTATACTCATAATGTTGGTAAACACGACAGATGCAAAAGTACAATAGAACCAAAAATTTCGGACCAATGGTTTGTCGCAATGAAGGAACTTGCAAAACCTGCAATAGAAGCGGTAAAAAAAGGCAATACAAGATTTATTCCCCAAAAATTCGAAAAAACATATTTTAATTGGCTTGAAAACATACAAGATTGGTGTATATCTCGTCAAATATGGTGGGGACACCAAATACCAGCATATTATTGCGATGAATGTGGTACTATTAATGTAGATATAGAAAAGCCAGAAAAATGTGAAAAATGTGGAGGTACAAATCTTACTCAGGATCCAGACACTCTAGATACTTGGTTTAGTAGTGCATTATGGCCATTTTCAACACTTGGTTGGCCAGATGATACAGAAGATTTTAAGACCTTCTATCCTACAAATACATTAGTTACAGGTTATGATATTATATTCTTCTGGGTTGTAAGAATGATGTTCTCTGCCTTAGAGCAAACAGGAGAAGTTCCATTCAAAGATGTATTTATTCATGGCATTGTAAGAGATAGCCAAGGAAGAAAAATGTCTAAATCTTTAGGAAATGGAATAGACCCATTAGAGATAATAGATAAATATTCAGCAGATGCCTT
>CANRDJ010000051.1 GCA_947629355.1 uncultured Clostridia bacterium | reverse complement strand
TTTGTTCTTGCATAATTAATAAAGTCCCAAACTATTAAGAAATAATCTACATATCCCATTTTTTCTATTACTGATAATTCATAATCAAAACGTTCTTTAATTTCTTTACTTGGATTTTCCCCATATCTTCTTTTTAATCCTTCATTACTTAAGTGTATAAAGTAATCTGTATGAGTAGCAAATTCTTTTGGAACTTCATAATTTGGAAGTTTAGTATGACCAAATTCAAATTCTACATTACACTTTTCTGCAATTTTTACTGTGTTTTCAATAGCTTCAGGAACATTTTTAAAATATTCCATCATTTCTTCTGGTGATTTTATATAAAACTCATCTGTTCCCATTCTCATTCTATCTTCATCTGTCATTCTTTTTCCTGTTTGTATACATAGCAGGATTTCATGATTATAAGCATCTTCTTTTTTTAAATAATGTGCATCATTTGTTGCAACAAGTGGAATATCTAGTTTCTTAGACATCTCTATCAATTTTTGATTTACTAATACTTGCTCTGGAAGTCCATTTGGTTGTATTTCTAAATAATAATCTTCACCAAATAAATTTTTATGCCACAAAGCTATTTCTTCTGCTTTTTCTATATTATTATTTAGGATTTCTCTATTCACATTTCCTGCAAGGCATGCACTTAAAGCAATTAATCCTTCATGATATTTTTCTAAAATTTCATAATCTATACGTGGTTTATAATAAAAGCCCTCTGTAAATCCCATTGAAACCAATCTACTTAAATTTTTGTATCCTATTTGATTTTTTGCAAGTAATATTAAATGATAGTAATGATTATCAATATTAGCTTCTTTGTCAAATCTTGTTCTAGGGGCAACATACACTTCACATCCTATAATAGGTTTTACTCCTTCTGCTTTACATGCTTTATAAAAGTCTACTACTCCAAACATTACTCCATGGTCAGTAATAGCAATAGAATCCATTCCTAATTCTTTTGCTCTTTTAGGTAAATCTTTTATTCTATTTGCTCCATCTAGCAAACTAAATTCACTATGGACATGTAAATGAACAAAATTTGGCATATTTTCTCTCCTTTGATGCCTGTATTATATTACAATTTTTATTTTTTATCAATAGGGAAAAAGGGACGAGACCCCTTTTCCCCTGTTTTTATTTTACATAATTTGTTATTTTCCTTTACTATTTTACCACTTTATGGTATAATTAAAATGATGGTTGAATTATATTAATTAAATAATTCATTTGTTACCTATAAAGGAGAAAATAAAAAATGATAAAATTGGTTGCAAGCGATTTAGATGGAACTATAATTGGCAGAGATAACACCATTTTTGAAAATAACCTTAAAGCAATAAACGATATAAATAATAAAAATATAGACTTTGTAATATGTACTGGTAAAACTTATCCAATCATAAAAGGAATGTGTAATAAATTTAATGCTTCTTATGGAATATTTGGAAATGGAAATCAAATTATTAATTTGAAAACAGGTGAAGAAATTTATAAAAAGTTATTAACTAATTCCGAAATCAACTCTTGTATTGATATAGCAAGAACTCATAATTTACATGTTCACATATATACTGATAATGAAATAATAAGTGAAAAAGAACTTAAATATATGGATTTAAGAAATTATAAATTACAGCAAGAAAAATTCTATGATACATCCTTAGGTATAACAATTGTTAATGATATAAAGCAATATTTATCATTTAATAAAGCTAATGTTTGTAAATTAATCATCTCTTCAGAGAGTGATTTATCTAATGTAAAAGATGAGATACTTGATAAAGAAGATATTTCTATTACTACTATAAAAAAATATGGTGATTATAAAGATAAAGTTATTAATAAAGAGTATGAATATTTAGATATTACACCGAAAAATATAAACAAAAATACTGCTTTAAAGATTTTAGGAAACTATTTAAAAGTAAATAATAATGAAATAATGGCAATTGGCGATAACTTAAATGATTTGGATATGGTTAAAAACTCTGGCCTTGGTGTAGCTGTTGCAAATGCTTATGATGAACTAAAACAAGTTGCAAAATACACAACTAAAAATCCAGTTGAAACAGGTGGATTTGCAGAGGCAGTATATAAATTTATTGAATTTTAATAATGAAAAAATAGAGTGTATAAGTTCAGATAGCAAAACTTATACACTCTATTTTTTCATTATCTTAAAGATTGTGAAAGTATGGTTTATCTCATACATAATTTACAATTATTCTTTTATACTTACATTTTCATTCTTTATACATTATTCAAAAAATGTTTCAAATTCTTCTGCTGATATTATTTCTTTTTCTAATAGCCTTTCTGCAACTGCTTGTAATTTGTCCATATGTGCTAATATTATTTCTTGTGCCCTTTTATATGCTATGTCTATTAATGTTTTTACTTCAGATCCTACTGAATCATCTATATTCTCTCCAAATATTTGTCTTTCATATGGATCTTTTTGTTTTAAATAGATTGGACCTATATTGTCACTCATTCCATATACTGTTACCATATCTCTTGCTATATTTGTTGCTACTTCTATATCATTACTTGCTCCTGTTGAAATATCATTTAA
>CANRDJ010000050.1 GCA_947629355.1 uncultured Clostridia bacterium | reverse complement strand
TATTTATATATAATATTACAAGATTTTGCTATGTTTTCAGTAGTAATTATAGTATCTTTGTTATTTCAAATTATAACTATTATCTTAATTGGAAAATGCGCTGATAAAAATTTAAAAAAGTCAAACAACTTAGTATCGAGCATAAGAATAGTGATAACAGCAATCTATTTATTTACAAAAAATAAAATGATAATTTCTTTTAATAAAACTTTGAGTGATAATTTTGAAAAAGTATATGAAACTTCGATACAGACATCAATTCAAAATATTATCAAAAAATCTACAGAAGATAATGAATTATTATCAGCTGTTGGACAAATGAGTTTATGTTTTACAGAAGTTTTAGTATTTTCATTATTAGCTTTTGTAGCAAAATTTATTGAAGAAAAAGTATTTTATATAATATTCATATTATCAATAATTTCTACGATTGCTATAAACTTTAATATTAAATCAGAAAACAAAATTTGATTTATTCATTTTTATAATTACCTTCTGCATTATTATTTGCAATTATTTTATGTGATTGTAAAATAAAATAAATTATGATATAAGATAATAAAAAGTTGAAATTTGTCAAAGAATGGGAAGAGAGTAGAGATGAAAGCCAGAGATTGTAAAAAATGTGGCAAACCATTATCATATAAAACGAAAAATGAAATAATTAGTGCGAATAGTAATAAAGTTAGTCTTATAAAAAGTGATGTATGTGGTAAGAAAATTTAGAGAATGCAGTAAGTTGCCCAAATTGTGGTGCAAAAAATAGGAATAATACAGAAAAGGCATCAACAGGAGTAAAAGTTATATGTTTCTTAATACCTATTGTAGGAATTATAATATTTGCTGTAAATATATCTACTAAACCGAAATATGCAAAAGGTTGTCTAATAGCAAGTTTATTGCCTGCATTGATAGCACTTATTATAATTCTTTATATAGCAAATCAGTAAATTACAGTTTTCAGTTAATCCTTGTTGAATACATATATTTTTTATGATAATATGCTAATAATATGAGAATAATTAAAAGGTATAAAAATGAATTGAATAGGAGATGAATATGAAATTTACTACACTTTGTTACATTGAAAAAGATAATAAATATTTAATGTTATGTAGGAACAAAAAAGAGAATGACTTAAATGAGGGAAAATGGATTGGTGTAGGAGGAAAATTTGAAGAGAAAGAATCTCCAGATGAATGTTTACTCAGAGAAGTCAAAGAAGAAACAGGGTTAACACTAATAGAATATAAATTAAGATGCTTAGTAACATTTGTATCAGATAAATGGGAAACAGAGCATATGTATGTATATACAGCAAATAAATTTGAAGGAAAACTACAAAAATGTAACGAAGGAACTTTAGAATGGATAGATAAAGATAAAATATGGAATTTAAACATGTGGGAAGGAGATAGACTATTTCTAGAAAAAATTCAACAAGAAAAAGATTTTTTTACTATAAAGGTAGAATATAAGGGAGATAAATTAGTTAAATAAGTTAGGTCATTTTAATCACAACATTTTAGGGAGAAATATAAATGATAGCAAATAAATTAAATTATGGAGACACAAGCAGAAAAACTTTTTAAAAGTAAAGGATTTAAAGTAAAAAGAGGGAAATATGTATTAGAAAATTATTATGGTACAGCTGGAACTAAAGAACAAAAAGCAGAAAACATTTAGAATATACAAAAGAATATAATTTTCCAATTATAAAATGTAATGATTTTGGACATAGAATTGTAAATTCAGTTATTCCTATAGGAGTAACTGCAAAAATAAATTGTGACAAAAACAATGTAGAAATATTAGAAGAATTTTTAAAGTAATGAAAAAAGCGTGTTTCTTTTGAAACACGCTTTTACTAAATCAAAAAATTGATTTAGTTTGGAAATGTAAGGCTATTTATTCTCATTTTCATACAGATGGGATAATACATAACAAATCCCTTCAATGTTTTCAATTTTAATACTAATTTAATTTTTAATATTTATAATATGAATACCAACAAAGGAAAGACTAATATTAATATCACCCCAAATGTAGGTGAAGAGGAAATTTATTTGTTATATAAAATTTCTTTTTCTACCTACATAAATATATTATTTGATTACATTTAATAATAATGATATAATTTTAAAAGTGAGGATAAAATATGAAAATATTAATAGTAGAAGATGATAAGATATTATCAGATACAATAAAACAATGCATATGCAATAAATTTGATACTGAACAAGCATATGATGGATATGAAGCATATATGCTTGCAAAAGAAAATATATATGATGCAATTATACTAGATTTAATGCTTCCAGAGATGTCTGGTTATGATGTACTTATAAAGTTAAGAGATGAGAAGGTTTTTACTCCAGTACTTATATTAACAGCAAAAGATACATTGAATGACAAACTAAAAGGTTTTAGACTTCGGAGCTGACGATTACTTAGTGAAACCATTTCAAAGAGAAGAACTTTTAGCAAGATTAGAAGCAATAATAAGAAGAACAAATGGTTCATATAAGGAGGACACAGTTAAGTTCAAAGATTTAATATTAAATATAAAAAACAGAAAAGCATTTATAAAAGATAAAGAAATAATTCTTCAAGGTAAACAATTTGATATTTTAGAATATCTAATAAATTCAAAAGGAACAATTATAACAAAAGAGCAAATATTTGATAGAATATGGGGATTTGATTCATACACAACAACAAATGTCGTGGAGGTTTATGCAAGTGGGCTAAGGAAAACATTAAAAAAATATGGCTATGATAAATATATAAAAACAATTCGTGGCGTAGGTTATATGATAATAGAGTAAGAGGTAATAATGAGTGAGCAAAAACTAATAAAAAAGCAATTAATAAAAAATATGTTTTTTACATTTATAGTATTTGCAATAATACTTATATTTTTTGATGCAATAATTTATAATCAAGTATCAATTTCTTTATATAAATCAATAGATAAAGAACTTTTAAAAACGGCAAAATACTATGAAAATAAAATAGTATATGAAGAACTTATTGATGGAACAAAAATTGCATTTATAGAAACAAAAATAAATCCAAGGTTAATATGTATAATAAGAAATGATGAAGGATATATTTTAAACAGCGAAAATATTGGTATGTTTTATAATGAATATTTAAATGATATAACATTTGATAAAACAAGTATAGGTAAAATATATGCGATTAAAGTTCAAGACAAATATAATTATAGAGGAATAACATTAAAATACATTTCAATAGAAGGAAAAGAAATATATATACAATTGCTTGCAAATGTAGATGGTGAAGTAGAAACAATAGCAAATATGACTCATACTTTATTAATAGGAAACTTAATAATAATAATTGTTGCAATAATAAGTTCATATATATTATCTAAAATGACACTAAAACCAATAATGGATTCTTGGAAAAAGCAAACAGAATTTGTACAAAATGCAGCTCATGAATTAAGAACACCACTTACAATAATACAGGCAAAACAAGAATTATTATTACAAGAACCAGAAAGTAAAATTATAGACAAATCTGAGGATATTAATATTATACTTAAAGAAACAAAAAGACTTACGAAGTTAATAAAAGAATTAATGATACTTGCTATGGCAGATTCAAATGAGTTAAAAATGAAAAAAGAAAAAACTGATATAGATAAATTAATTCAAGAAATTCTAATGCCATATATAGATTATGCAGAAATGCAGAAAAAAGAAATTCAGATGGATTTGAATTTTAAGAAGGAAATTAATATAGATTCAAATAAAATTAATCAATTAATGATTATTATTTTAGACAATGCAATAAAATATACATCAGAAAATGATAAAATAGAAATAAAAACATATGCAAAAGATGGAAAATGTGTGATAGAAGTATTAGATACTGGTATTGGAATTAGTAAAGAAGCAGCAAAACATGTATTTGATAGATTTTATAGAGAAGATAAAGTACGTTCAAGAGAAAAAGGTGGAACAGGTCTTGGACTTTCAATAGCACATACAATAGTAAAACTACATGGGGGAAATATAAAAATAATGCCAAACGAACCAAAAGGAACAAAAATAATAATAAAGCTTTGAAAAAAATTTTGGTGCAAAAGGGACCTGGCCCCTTTTGCACCAAAATTTTTTAGTCTGAAAGTTTGCTATAAAGAGCAATAGACCAAAGACCTGCAATTCCTACAAGGATATATATTATTCTTGTTAGTACAGATAAGCTTCCAAAAATTGCATCTACTAAATTGAATTCAAATAAACCAACTA
>CANRDJ010000049.1 GCA_947629355.1 uncultured Clostridia bacterium | reverse complement strand
TGATTAATTATGCAATTTAATTATAAAGATTAAATTTTTATATATTTTTGTTTCACATCATTGACACAACAACAAAAAAATTAAATAAAATTTTAAAAAAACGTTGACATTTCTGAAAAAATATTGTAATATATTTAAGCAACTGTCAAAAGAGCAGTTGCTTAAATAATTCTTTTTAGAATTATGGGCCATTAGCTCAGGTGGTAGAGCACTTGACTTTTAATCAAGTTGTCCCGCGTTCGAGTCGCGGATGGCTCACCAAAATAAATACTAATTTTATATTAGTATTTATTTATATAAGGCCCGTTGGTCAAGCGGTTAAGACATCGCCCTTTCACGGCGGAGACATGGGTTCGATTCCCGTACGGGTCACCAATATAAAAATGCCGCTGTAGCTCAGTTGGTAGAGCAACTGACTTGTAATCAGTAGGTCGTCAGTTCAAGTCTGACTAGCGGCTCCAAAAAGATGACTTAGTCATCTTTTTTTGTATCCTAATTGTTATTTTTTGACAAGTACATATAAAGGTGCTAATATAAATAGTGAAATAAAAACGAGGGAAATTCCTCGAACTATGAGGAATACAGTAGTGCGAGATTTTATTCTCAAACATATTAAAATATTATAATAGTAAAGAAGGTGCAAAATGAAAACTGTTTTAATTACTGGTGGATCAAGAGGAATAGGTAAATGTATAGCAGAAAATTTAGCAAGAGACGGATATAATGTTGTGCTTAATTATAATAAATCTGAAAAACAAGCAAAACAAATACAAAAAGATTTAAAAGAAAAAGGGATAAAAATTGAAATATATAAAGCAAATGTATCAAAAAGAGAAGATGTAAAAAAAATAATAAAATTTATGCTTAATAAATTCGGAAATATAGATATATTAATAAATAATGCAGGTATGGCAAAATTACAAATGTTTAATGATATAACAGATGAAGATTGGAATGAAATGATAGCTACAAATTTAAATTCTGTATTTTACTGTATACAAGAAGCATTACCTAATATGATACATAATAAAAATGGATGTATTATAAATATCTCATCTATATGGGGACTAGTTGGAGCATCTTGTGAAGTTGCCTATTCAGTTTCAAAAGCTGGAATAGATGGAATGACAAAATCACTTGCAAAAGAATTGGGACCATCTAATATTAGAGTTAATTCAATTGCTCCAGGAGTTATAGATACAGAAATGAATAATAATTTGGATAATGCAATTAAAGAGGAAATAAGGAACGATACTCCATTAAATAGAATTGGCAAACCAATTGATATATATAGATGTGTTAAATGGTTAATAGAAGATGAGTTTACGACAGGTCAAGTTATTTCACCAAACGGAGGATATGTAATTTAATATAACAAAATATAAATAAAAAACCACCTAAGGTGGTTTTTATTAGTTATTATATATTTTCTTTTTGTAATTTCCTGATATTAGTTTTGGAATATATGTAATTATCTTATATACTGCAAGGCGTATTTTCTTACTCCATAAATAAGATCTTCTTAATCTATTTGGCCTATCTAAAGAAGAATCTATATCCTTAGCAATTAAGTCCAAATTAGGTTTTTCTAAATCAAACACATAATTTTGATAATTGTTATTATCCCATTCATCATTTTCATTTTTAAAACAAAAATTAAAAGAATCGCTTTCAATCAAATAAATTTCAGCTTGAAAACCAAGTTCAGTTTTTTCCATCTTTACTTCGGATAAATTGTCCCAAAAAGATCCAAAGCCATAATGAATATAGACTTCTTCAGAGCCATTTTCAAAAAATAATCCTGTATATGAAATTTTTACTTTAGAGTTCTGTAACAATTTATCTGTATTAAAAAATATATTTTTAGTTAATTCCATTTTTTCTCCTCTTAAATATTTATCTTTAGCTAACGATATTATAGTATTAAAAATTATATTATTCAAGTATTTTTTACAAAATATTTAAACTTATTTACAATTTAATACTTTTCCAATTATAAAAAAATTATTAGAATCATTTATTTCTATTTCTTCAAATGCTTTATTATCAGGCTTTAATATTACTTTTCCCCTGCGAATTACAAATCTACGAATTAATATTTTACCGTTAATAAAAAACAAACCAATTTCTTTGTTTTCTAGTAGAGAATTAAATTCTATGAAAGCAAAAGTGCCTTTTTTTAATTTTGGTTCCATTGAGTCATCATTTATCTTAACTGCTAAAGAAGCACCAGGCATATCTGATGGACAATCGATAAAATCCTGTAAATTATTTACTGCAAGTATTTTATTATGAGAAATATGATTTATAAAACCATAATTTTCTTGTTCTTCACTTACCTGTTTATCATAAGTGTACATTAATTGTTGATATGGAATATCTAAAGCTCTACATATATTTTTTAATGCTTTATGACTTGGATTCCTTTCTCCTTTTTCAATATGTGTTAAATGACCTATATTAATATCTGTTAATTTAGCCAGTTCTGTTTTAGTCATGCCTTTTTCCTTTCTAACTTTTGCAATCATATCACCGATCATAATTTATACACTCCTTTTGTTTATAAATTCTGACACTATTATATAAAATAAATTAAAATTTGTCTACTAGTAAATAAAAAAATGTAAAAAATTAACAAATTTTTCAAAAATACTTGACTTGTCAAAAAGGTTGATGATAATATAATTGCATAATTGTTAATTAGACAAATAAAAGAGGTGATTAAAATGTATCGTAATCAAATAAGAAAAATAAGAAAGGAAAAGGGAATGACATTAGTAAAATTATCTGAATTATCAGGAGTATCAGTAGGTTATTTATGTCATTTGGAAAAAGGCAGCAGAAAAAATCCGTCTATTGAGATTATGGAAAAAATTTCAATAGCATTAAATAAATCAATAACAGAAATATTTTTTATATAGTGATAATATCATTGTAGTAAAAGTATATTTAATAATCAATATAAAAATATTGTAAAAAAATAATGATTATGATAATATAATAGGGAAATATACTTTTTTAGGGAGAATGATATGAAATCAATTGGTAAAAAGAAGAAAATTGATAATAATGAAGACACATTAAAAAGAAATATTACAACAAAAGCGCTAGAACAAGATGAATTGAATAATGTTAATCAAAATAACAATTCAAAGTTTAGATATTTTATAGAAAGGAATAAAAAGAAAACAATATCTTTAATTTGTGTGATATTAGTGCTTTTATTAGCAATTATATTTAGCACAGGATTTGCTTTATTCAACATAAATAATACAAAAATTATTTCAGAAGTGAAAATAAACGGAATAGAAATAAGTAAGTTAAGCAAAGAGGAAGCAATTCAAAAATTAAATGAGATTACTAATCAAAAGTTAGAAAGTGATATTTTAGTTAAAGCAGATAATTTTGAATACGGAATAAAATTATCTCAAATAGAAACAAGCTACAATATAGAAAAGGCAGTTGAAGAAGCATATAATATAGGCAGAAAAGGGAATATATTTTTAAACAATAGTGAAATTATAAAAGCGATGATGTTTGGTAAAGATATAAATTTAGAGTACACATATAATGAAGAACTACTAAATAAAATATTAGATGACATGAATTCTAAAGTACCAAATCCAGTTGTAGAAGCAAATTATTGTATAGAAGATAGTAAATTAATAATAACTAAAGGAACAAAAGGTAATATTATAAATACAAATCAAGTAAAACAAAAAATATTAGATGAGATACTAATTAGTAATTCTGATACTCAATTAAATATAGATTTAATTGAAGATGAACCAGATCCAATAGATATTGACGATATTTATGCTAAGGTTCATACAGATGCTAAAGATGCATATTATACAAAAGATCCATTTAAAATTTATCCACATGTAAATGGTATAGATTTTGATTTAGAATCTGCAAGAGAGATGTTAAAAGAAGATAAAAAAGAATATGAAATACAATTGAAAATAACAACTCCAAAAATAACAACAAATAAAATTGGAACAGAAGCTTTTCCAGATCTCTTATCATCTTTTACTACTAGATATGATGCAAGTAACTATTCTAGAACTACAAATTTAAAGTTAGCTATGAATAAATTAGATGGAGTTATAGTAGCTTCAGGCGAAACTTTTTCATATAATAATACATTAGGAAAAAGAACAGCTGAAGCAGGATATAAAGAAGCAGGAGGATATGCAGGAGGAAAAGTAGTTCAAACTCTTGCTGGAGGTATCTGTCAAATTTCATCAACATTATATGATGCAGTTGTTTATGCAAATTTGGATATAGTAGAAAGACATAACCATATGTTTTTAGCGGGATATGTAGGGGCAGGTAAAGATGCAACTGTTGTATATGGTTCATTAGATTTTAAATTTAAAAACACAAGAAAGTATCCAATAATGATAAAAACAAGTATTGGAAATGGAGTTGCTAAAATAGATATATATGGAATAAAAGAAGATGTTGAATATGATGTAGATATAATAACAACTATACTAAGTTATACTCCATTTAAGGTAATATATCAGAATGACAGTAGCTTATCAGAGGGGCAGCAAAAAGTAACCCAATCAGGAATGAATGGATGTAAAAGTATAACATATAAAGTACTAAGATTAAATGGGGCAGAAGTTTCAAGAAGTGTATTATCTTCAGATACATATGATCCAATGAATAAAATTATAAATGTAGGAGCGAAAAAATCCCAGGCTACTAGCACAACAACAAAAAATACTACCGAAAAAGCTACAAAAAAAACTACAGAGAATACCACTAAAAAAACTGAAACAAATACAAGTGGTAAGAAACAAGAAACAAAAAAGGGGAATACTACTAATAATAAAGAGACTGCAACAAATAAAAAAACTGAAAACTAAAAAATTATTATAAATATAGAAACTAGAGGTATGTTTGATTGACCTCTAGTTTCATATTTAAAGGATTGACAAAGAGTGATTTTGGTATTATAATTAAAAACGTTAAAATTAAATGCTACTAGCTAATAAATGGGTGACTAGCTCAGTTGGTAGAGCAGCTGACTCTTAATCGAGCCGTACCTTACCATTACATAATTGATACAATTCAGTATTTGCAACAT
>CANRDJ010000048.1 GCA_947629355.1 uncultured Clostridia bacterium | reverse complement strand
AAAGAATTAGAAACAAGATTAGATGATGTAGGAATAACAGTAAACAAAAATGCAGTACCATTTGATACAGAAAAACCCTCAATTACAAGTGGTATAAGAATAGGAACACCTGCAGTAACAACAAGAGGCTTTAAAGAAGAAGAAATGGTAAAAATAGCAAATCTTATAAATGAAACAGTAGAAAGCTACGAAGATAAAAAAGAAGTAATAAGAAAAGAAGTAGCTAAGATTTGCTCAAAATATCCATTGTATGAGAATTAGACAAATTGTAATTTATTTAATTAATTGTCTCTAGAAAAGGTTTATTTATTTGTTTCCAACGCGAATTCCGTTACTGAACCTGTAAGTTGCTAAAGCAACAACAGTTTCATGTAACGAAAGCTGGATCGCGTAACTGAGAAACAAATAAATATAACCTTTTCTAGAAATCAATTGATATTTTGCAAACAACAATTTATTTAATAAAAACAATAAATAAAAAATTAACAAGTAAAGAAGGAGGGGGAAGAAAGCAAAAACGAGTAAGACAAGACAGACAAGAAAAAATCTTTGAAACTATACATATGTATGTTGAAAAGATTTTTACGAAGTTTAACGAAGTATTACGAAGTTTTTCATTTCTTCCAAGTAAGAATGGCGGACAAATTAATAATAGTCGAATCTCCGGCTAAAGCAAATACAATAAAAAAATTCTTAGGTGGCAACACAAAAGTTATAGCTTCAATGGGACATATAAGAGACTTACCTAAATCAAAACTAGGCGTTGATACAAAAACTTTTGAGCCACAATATATAAACATAAGGGGAAAAGGTGACTTAATAAAAACACTTAAAAAAGAAGCAAAGGATGCAAAAAAAGTATATATTGCAACTGACCCTGATCGTGAAGGAGAAGCTATTGCATGGCATCTAGCAAATATATTAGGTGTTGAAGACAGTAAAATGTGCAGAGTAACATTTAATGAAATTACAAAAGATGCCGTAAAAAATGCTATAAAAAATCCAAGACAAATAGATATGGATTTAACAGATGCACAGCAAGCAAGACGCGTACTTGATAGAATAGTAGGTTATAAAATAAGTCCTGTTCTATGGAAAAAAGTACAAAAAGGCTTATCAGCAGGAAGAGTACAGTCAGTAGCGGTTAAATTAATTGTAGATAGAGAAGAAGAAATTGAAAAATTTATTCCAGAAGAATATTGGAATATATATGCTAATTTAAGAACTCAAAAATCTAAAAAAACTTTTGAAGCTAAGTTCTTTGGAAAAGATAATAAAAAATTAGAAATACACTCTAAAGAAGAAATTGACAGCATACTAAAAGACTTAAAAAATGCAAAATTTATAGTAGAAGAAGTAAAAGAAGGAGAAAAGAAAAGAACTCCAGCACCTCCATTTACAACAAGTACAATGCAACAAGAAGCATCAAGAAAATTAAACTTTGCAATTAGAAAAACAATGCAAGTGGCTCAACGGTTTGTATGAAGGAATAAAGATAGAAGGAAGAGGAACAGTAGGTTTAATAACATACATGAGAACTGACTCTACTAGAATATCAGAAGAAGCAAGAGCATCTGCAAAGAAATATATAGAAGCAGAATATGGAAAAGAATATTACGAGAATAGATATTATAAAACTAAAGAAGATTCTCAAGATGCACACGAAGCTATTAGGCCAACATATATAGATTTAGTTCCAGATGCTATAAAGTCAAGTTTAACAAATGACCAATATAAATTATATAAATTAATATATAATAGATTTATAGCAAGTCAAATGTCAGCTGCCATTTATGATACTTTAGCCGTAAAGATAAATGCAGATAAATATAACTTTAGAGTAAATGGTCAAACAATAAAATTCAAAGGTTTTATGACTTTATACGTTGAAACAGAAGATAATGAAAAAAAGGAAGAATTCGCTAATTTACCAAATTTAAAAGCAGGTCAAGAATTAGTAAAAGAAAAAATAGATGCAAAACAAAGCTTTACAGAGCCTCCTCCAAGATTTACAGAAGCAAGTTTAGTAAAAGCCTTAGAAGAAAAGGGAATAGGTAGGCCAAGTACTTATTCTCCAACAATTACAACAATACTTGCAAGAAGATACATTGAAAAAATTCAAAAACAATTACATCCAACAGAACTTGGAAGAATAGTAAATAAGCTATTAATAGAAAACTTTAAAGATGTAATAAATGTAGAGTTTACTGCTCAAATGGAGGAAGAGTTTGATAAAATAGCAGAACGGAAAAGAACAATGGAAAAAAGTTATATCAGAATTTTATGGACCATTTGAAAAAGTAGTTGAAAAGGTAGATAAGGAATTAGAACATGTAAAACTAGAATATGAAGTATCAGACGTACCGTGTGAGAAATGCGGTAGAATGATGGTAATAAAGTATGGAAAATACGGGAAATTTTTAGCATGTCCACGGATATCCAGAATGTCAAAATGCAAAGCCATATATAGAAACAATAGATGTACCATGTCCAAAATGTCGGAGGAAAGGTACAAATAAGAAAAACTAAAAAGAGAAGAAACTACTATATATGTGAAAACAATCCGAATAATGGTTGTGATTACATTTCATGGACAAAACCAAAAAAGGAAGATAAAAAATAATAAAAGATTAGTTTTTTAAAATATTGACATACAATAAAAAATATAGTATACTATATTTAGCTTAAGAAAGAGAATTGTTCGTAAGATGACAATTGCTCGAGATATGTTGACCACATTCAGCTTAAGCGAGAGAACAAATCAAATAACTCAAATGTTTACAGAGATATGTTGACCACATATCTCATTTTTTGTGCAAAAAAATAAAGGCAGTTGACCAGACTGCCTTTGATTAGTATGTACTAATCACGAGATTTTTGACTTTCATCATTTTTATTATTATTAAGTAACAATAAAATAATTAATCGCCAAATTAAATCAAATGAACTCAAAGTGTTCACCTCCTTTTCAAAAGATTTCCTTTATGAAAAGGTTAGATACATTATAATCTATGTGCATGTAAATTACAAGAAAAATGTAAAAAATTTACATTTAATAATGCATGATAAAAAAATTGCAAATTTTTAAATAAAAGATAATTAATTTAACAAATTTATATACAATTTTTTATTGTTATGATAAAATTATTGTGATATTAACAAAGGAGGAATAAAATATGTTAAAGGATAAAAAAGGAATAGGTTTAATACCATTAATTTTAATTATTATTGCAATAGTTATTATAGGTGCAATAGCAATTGTATTATTTATGAACAATAATAAGGAAAAAGATGTTTCAAAAAATTCTTCTCCAAGCATTTCTAGTAATAACAGCCAAATTGCTACCAATAAAAATGAAAATACTATGCAAGACACTCAAAACAATAGTGGTACAAATATTTTATCAGGAGGAACATATAAAGTTCCTATGAAAGATATTTATATTGACACTCCAAACTGGCAGGAAATAGAACAAGCTTATACAGAATTATTTATTATTCATGATTCTAAATATGTTGCTATCACAGCGGCTCGTAAATCTACTGCAACAGATGTGAAAAATGCACATAATGAGGCATTTAAAGAGTTTATTCCAAACATGCAAAATTATGAAGGTGGCGTTAATTCTATTAACATTACGAATGAAAAAGAAACAACAATTGGAAATTTGAAAACATATTATTTTGAAGGAACAATTAATTATGGAAGAGATACTATCCATGATGGATATGCAATAGGATATTCATTTATTTTAGATGGAATACCTTGTGAAATAATAGGTTCAGTAATAGATGAAAGTCAATCAGCAGAATTAATAGAAGAAGTTTCAGCAGTAGTAAATGCTATGATACAAACTGTTAGAACTACTGAATAAAATAAAAGGAAGGTTATTAAAATTAATAACTTTCCTTTTTTAATTCTTCTAAAGGTACAACTCTTAAAGTATACCCCATAGGATATAATAATTTAATAAGAGTATTAGTTTGTGGAGAATTTATATGTTTTTCAATTCTAGCAATAACAGGTTGTTTAACACCACTTTTTTTGCTCAAATCACGTTGAGTAAGGTTATTTTTTTTTCTTGCTTCAATTGTTGCTTCAATTATATCTTGTTCAAGCTGAATTTCAGCTTGTTGTTCTGGACTAATATCAAGATTTTTTTTAATATTATCCCAAGTATCATAAGGTTTATTATTCATTTCATATCACTCCTTTTAATGAAATCATCTAAATATCTTTTAGCTTTGTCTATTTCTTGATTAGGTGTCTTTTGGCTTTTCTTTAGGAAAATTGTTAATAATATAAAATTATTATTTAAATAAGTGAAAAGTATTCTATACCTTAAAGGCCTTAATTCCCATATATCATTATTAATATATTTTATATATGGTTCCCCTAAATTTATGCCATATTTAGATAATAGATTAATATATGCAGTTATTTTATTAAATTTAATTCTACTGCTTTTATCTTTTTTATTTTTAAGGTTTAATAAAAAATTTTCTATTTCGTTTTTTTGGTTTTTATTTTTATAGAAGAGAATATCATACATAATGATCCTTTCCTATTGCATTATTATGATAGCATATAAGTTATCAAAAGTCAACAATATGTAAAATTATTTTTAAACTGATTTGAAATTTATAGGCGAAATGCCTTATGATTAAAATAATTGATGAATTAATTACAAAAACATAATAACATATTTGGGAAAAAATGTAAATATAATTTTGCAAAGTGTCGAAAAAGGACGACGAAATTTTATTGCAAAAAATAAAATAGTGATATAAAATACAAACAAGGGCGATTTATTTAATTGTTCTTGTTTTTTCAAAGGAATAATTTTATCTAATAGGAGACTTCTCTCCAAAAATTCCAAAAAAACAAAATGAAATAAAAAAGCAAAGGAGGTAGATATTTAATCAAAAAATAAAAATATAAAGTTGGGGGTAAATAAAGTAAAAAAGGAAGGAATGTTAAAAATGGAAAAAATATTATCACCCAAGCTAGATGTAGTATTTCACATGTTATTTGGAGAACAAAAACACGAAAGGATAACAAAGAAATTAATAGAAGATGTATTAGAAGAAAAAGTAGAGACAATAGAACTAGAACAAACACCATATCTATGGGGAGAGCAAGCAGAAGATAAAGTAGGAATAATAGATGTAAGAGCAACAATAAATAAAGAAAACCCCATAGATATAGAAATGCAAATATTAGACAATAAGAACATAGAAAAAAGGATATTATTTTATTGGTCAAAGCTATACTTAAAACAATTAAAAGAAGGAGACAAATATGATAAATTAAAGAGGAGTATAGTAATAATATTTTTAGACTATGAAATAGAAAAATTAAAAGAATTAGGAGTACATACAAAATGGCAAATAAGGAATACAGAAAATGGAAAAATAGTATTGACAGAAGACTTAGAAGTACATATAATTGAATTACCCAAGATAAAAGAAAAAGAAGCAGAAAACAGGATAAAGAAATGGATATTATTCTTGGAGAATCCTGAAGGGGAGGAAATAAAGAAAATGTCAGAAAAGGAACCAGAAATAAAAGAAGCAATAGAAGTATTAGAAAAGATAAGTAGTGATGAAGCAAAGATAAGGATAGCAGAATTAAGAGAAAAATATATAGCAGATAGGGAATCAGAATTAGCAACAGCAGAAGAGAAGGGAATAAAGCAAGGAATAGAACAGGGGAAAAAACAAGGAAACTTTGAAAAAGGCATAGAAATAGCCAAGAAATTAAAGTCAAAAAATATGTCAATAGAAGAAATCTCAGAAATAACAGGATTGACAAAAGGAGAAATAGAAAAATTATAAGGAAGGCATTTCGCTAAGTTAGTATTCAGAGCAACTACAAATAAAATAAAAGACTAACTATTAAAAGTCAATAGTTTTTTGAAAAAAATTTAAAAAATTTGTTGAACATTGAAAATTGCAT
>CANRDJ010000047.1 GCA_947629355.1 uncultured Clostridia bacterium | reverse complement strand
ATGGACAAGTTCATTTTACAACATTTTTTATTAAAAAGAAAGACTGTTAACAAAAATACTTTGTCAACAGTCTGAATAAAAGGAATTTAAAATTCCTTTTATTTTTTATTTCTTTTTACTATTTTCGGCGTATTGTTTTAATTTTTCATAAGCTAGGTATTTAATTGTTCCAGCTGGATATTTACCATCTTTATTTTTCTTACCTGCAGGTACACCTGTTAATATTTCAATACCTTCATCTAAGTTTGAAATTGCATATATATGGAATTTACCTTCTTTAACACTAGATATTACTTCATCTGACAAATGAAGATTTCTAACATTTTGAATTGGTATTATTACACCATGGTCTCCATTAAGTCCTCTGTTTTTACATACTTGATAAAATCCTTCTATTTTTTCATTTACACCACCTATTGGTTGAATAAATCCTTTTTGGTTAACTGAACCAGTAACGGCAATAGACTGATTAATTGGAATTCCAGATAAACTCGAAAGTATAGCATAAGCCTCTGTACTAGATGCACTATCCCCATCCACACCATTATATAATTGTTCAAAACATAAACTTGCAGTAAGTGATAAAGGAAAGTCTTGTGCAAATGTTTCGCCTAAATATCCTGAAAGTATTAAAATACCTTTTGAATGTGTAGGACCGGACATATCTGTTTCGCGTTCTACATTTATTACTCCGCTTTTTCCCATATAGGTATTTGCTGTTATTTTAGCAGGTTTTCCGAATGTGTAATCACCTATTGTCATTACTGTAAGACCATTTATAACACCTATTTCATATCCAGAAGTATTTATTAATAAAGTATCTTCTTTAATCATCTCTAGATATTTAGAATCATATTTTTTAACCCTTTCAATTCTTTCAGTTAATGTTTTATCAATAAAGTCAGCAGTTACAATTTTTTTCTTTGAAAGTCTCGCCCAAGTTGAACTTTCAGCAACTATTTCTCCAATTTCGTTAAATTTGGTAGAAAGTTTTTCTTTATCATCAGATATTCTAGAAGCAAATTCTACAACCTTTGCCATTGCACCTTTGTCTAAAGGAAGCATACCCTCTTTTTCAGAAAAACTACGAACAAAGTTGGCAAGTTTCAATATATTGCTATCGGTTCTTGGAGCAGATTCTTCGAATTCTGCTTTTATTTTAAATAATTTTTTAAATTCTGGATCTAAGGCAAGTAAAGTATGATAAATATTTGAATCTCCTAATAATAATACTTTTACATTTAAATGAATAGCTTCAGGTTTTAATGATATCATAACCATATATGAGCGTTGTTCCATATTATTTTCAATACTTAATTCTTTTACAAGCAAAGCTTTTTTTAATGTGTCATAACATATTTGATTTGCCAATAAATCACTTGCTTGAAGTATAATATATCCACCATTTGCTTTGTGCAAAAGACCTGGCTGAAGCATTGTATAATCAGTTTTAAGCATTCCAAATTGATTTTCATATTCTAATTTACCAAATAAATTGTGATATTGATAGTTAGAATCCATAATTACAGGGGCTCCTGTTAAATTACTATTATCTACAAATAAATTTACTCTATAATTAAGCCATGGCTTTATTTCTTCTTGCTTTGTTCCTTGAGGCTGTTTATTATTTCTAGGATCATCAGCAATAAACAAAGATATATTTTTTAGGATGTCAGTTTTTATATTATCTAAAAAACTAATTATTTTTTTATTTTTTTTATATTTTACTTTTAATGGATTAATGTGTGCATTGATTGTAATTAATGCAATATTTGATTGCCATTCTTCTATTTTTTTATTATTTTCTTTTTCTAATACTTTAATTTGGTTTATTGCTTCTATAATTTGGTCTTGAACAACTGCAGAATTTTCCTCAAATGTTTTTCTTATTTCATCATCTAATTTATTAAATTCTTCTTCTTCAATAGTTTTTCCGTCGATAACAGGCATCATATATACACCATTGTTAGTGGCTTTTACTTCAAAGCCACTTTTTAAAGATGATTTATTTAGTTTTTCTAAAAGAGCAGTTTTCTTTTGTTCAAACTTATTTTGCATTAAGGCTTTTTGCTTTTCAAAATCTTCATTTTTAAATGTTAATTTAATATCCTTATTTATATCTTCTATAAAGATATCCATATCCTCTTTAAATTCTTTTCCTGAACCTGCAGGTAGAGAGACTGCAATAGGTTCATTTGGAATATCAAAATTATATATATAGCACCAATCATCAGGAACCTTCTTTTTTGAAGCAACTTTTGATACGTATTTTTTAGTATACATTGTTTTACCAACACCAGAAGGACCTTCAATATATATATTATAACCTTTAGAATCAACACTAATACCAAATTCTAATGATTTTATCCCTCTATCTTGTCCATAAATAGAATCTAAACCATCTAATTCATCAGTTGTTTCAAATTTAAACATATTTGGATTACAGATATTTTTGAGATCTTTGTAGCTTAACTCATTTTTTTTCATTTGTTTTTCTCCCTTCATATGTGTATTTTTCTTTTATAAGGTTTGAAGTACACACCTCAGCGAAAGGTATTCCTCATAGATTGAGGTATGTCCCTCGTTTTAAGTGTCATTATTATTGCATCTTCTATGTTATTATAATATTTTTTTCTTAATCCTACTACTTTAAAACCAAATTTTTTATATAGTTTTTGAGCAGGAATATTATTAGAATTTACTTCTAATGTTATAGCAGTTATTCCATTTTTAGCTTTTGCCATTTGTATTAAATTTAAAAGTAAAGTACTTCCTATATTTTGTCTTCTAACTTTTTTTGCAGTAACAATATTTGTTATATGTACATCATCAACAGCTTTCCATATGCCAGCAAATCCTACAATTTTGTTATTGATTTTTGCAACAATATATTCTGAATTAGAATTCAAAAGTTCATTTCTAAATGTAGTTATATTCCAAAAGTCATCAAAATCAGATAAAAGCACATCTTCAATTTCATCTAAATCTGATATAGTCATTTTAGAAATTTGAACATCATCCATTTTTTTGTTTCATCCTTTCGGCTTGAGACTTTCTTAAATATAAAGGCATAAGCAAATCTGCTGTTTTAGTATTATTGTTTTTAAATTTATTATATGCACATTTTGCAATATTTTTTGAATGAATAACATTATCATATTGAAAATCTTTAATTTTTAATAAATCTTTATGAACAATTGCTCCATCTCCAACAAATATGATATCTTCATATTTTTGTAAAGTTTTTATAACAATATTTATATCATCTGCTAGATAATCTTCCAATAAGTTATAATTTTGGTCGAATATTCCACAATATACCTGATTATTTTTTGCATCTATAAGTGAACAAATTGTTTTGCAATTTTTATTTTGAATGTTATATGCTAAGGCTTCTAATGAAGATACATCTATTACAGGAAGATGTAAAGATTCTGCAATAGCTTTTACTGAAGATATCCCTATTCTAATTCCTGTAAATGAGCCAGGTCCAATATCACATGCTACTAGTCCTATATCAGATAATTTTAAGTTTGTGTCATGAAATAATTTATCTATTAAAGGAAATAATGTTTCTGAATGAGTTTTATTATTATTTATATTTAATTCTAATATGCATTTATAATTTTCTGAAATAGAAACGGATGCAATATTACTAGATGTTGAAACATTTAGGATTTTCATATTTAGATTTTCCTTTCACATATATAAATCAGTTTAAAATTTCTATTTTCAAACTTTAAGTTCATTAATTACAGCTTTTAGTCTTTCTCCATAAGCTTTAAAATTTAAGTATCTAACGGTATCATCTTTTTCATCTTTTGAAAATTTAATTTTTATATAATTTTGAGGTAAGATATCTTCAATTAATTCACCCCATTCAATAACGCATATGCCAGTGGAAAAATATTCCGTGCCACCAATAGAATAAAATTCACCCATGTTAGCTAATCTATAGACATCTAAATGATAAATGTTAGTATTATCTTTTTTATGTTCATTTACTATTGTAAATGTTGGACTAGAAACCTCATCTTCTAAGCCCCAATAAGAAAGAAGTCCTTCAGTAAATTTGGTTTTACCAGAACCTAAATCTCCAGATAAAACAACAATATCTCCACATTCTAACTTACTTGCTAAGGTTACAGCTATTTTTTTAGTTTCATTTTCATTGTGAGATATAAATTCAAACATAAATTCACCCTTTATCAATTTATAATCATATTTTATATTAGTTATTTTCATTTGTAAACATTAATTTTAAAAAAGTTAAAAAATTTTAAAAAATGGTATTGACAAAACAAATAACGTAGTTTATAATCTATAAACGTAGCAAGAAAATGCAGGTGTAGTTCAATGGTAGAACCTCAGCCTTCCAAGCTGATGACGTGGGTTCGATTCCCACTACCTGCTCCACTCAAGTAAAATCGTCGCACTTTGGCGAAAATGGTTAATTGACTGTAAAAGGTCAATTTTTTTATTGCCTTTTATCTTAATCGGAAGGATGGTGTAAGATAATTACTGTAATCAAAAAAGAAATTAAAATAAGCAAAGAAAAATGAAAAAGTAATAGGAAAATTTCTGTTCAAAATGATTTTTGTACTCCCACTGGTACTCTATCAAACAATGAATTTTTCCTCCCTAGCCAGAAAAATTCGGTTTATGGGACTAAGTCCAAAGCCTTTTATAAAATAACGAAAAATAGTAAAAAAAAGATACGTAAATACCATTAAGTATAGAAATTTTTTGTTACTTATAGTATAATTTTGTTGAATTATAGACAAAGGGTGATAAAGAAATGAAAGAATTTATCTCGATTCTTATAAGTTTTATATTTATGAGTATAGCTGATAGTGTAGATTCAGCTTTTAATAACTATGTAAGTATAGATGCAGTTGTAGTATGTGGTAGTTTAATATTTATAAATTTTATGTTTAAATCTATAGGAGAAATAGGAATATATACACATAGAACAGTTAGAAAAAAATCGGGTTAATATTTGTTAATATCAGGTATTACAGGATTAATTTTAGGAATTATTTCGTTTTTATTAAGTGATTTGATTGTTAATTTATTTAATTTAACTCTTAGTCAAAAAGAAATGTTATCAGCTATATTAAAACTATATGTAATTTATTTACCTATATCAGTATTACATATTGGATTACTTGAAATAGTAAGATTAAGAAATGACTTAAGATTATACAGAAAAGGGTTAATTATAACTTATATTTCGTTAATAAGTTTAGATGCATTAGCATTTATATTTACTAAAAACTTAATTGCTCTTTTTATTGCAACTATTTTATCCGATATAATTTGTTTTACGTATTTATCATATAAAATAAAACTAAAATATCAAAAAATAACTAAAGAAGATTTAAATAATGTTAAATCTTATGGAATTCCATATAGTATGGAAAGAGTTTTTTCTAGAACTCTTATATTAATATATGGAGTATTTGCAAGTCAATTAGGTACAGAAAAATATTCAATTCATACAATTTGTTATTCAGTATGTTTAACATTAGAGATAATTACTAATGCATATCAAGCAACTTTAATGATTAAAGTGCCAGAAGGTAAAACTTATAAGCAACAATATAGAAATTGTATGAAAATGAAAAATAAATGTTTTCCATTAATAATATTATTGAATTTTATATTTGCATTTATATATTTACTAATATCACATGGAAGTGTCCCAATATCAGAATGTTTTCCATACTTTTTATTCTATATAATTGCAGTATTTGGACTATACCAATACGAAACTTATAAAACATTATGTATTACTCAGGGAAAATCATTTATATTATTGATAGGCTCTACTATTGGAGTTATAATAAGGCTCTTAATTTGTTTATTATTTATAAATACTTCTTTTGCATTGTTTGTATTCGGAACAGTAAACTTTATTGACTTTTATTCTAGAAGTATAGTTTATAAAATAGTTTTATATAAATTAAATAAAGAAAATAAAT
>CANRDJ010000046.1 GCA_947629355.1 uncultured Clostridia bacterium | reverse complement strand
AAAAATGAAAGATGTTTTGAATATAGATTTAAAACAATTTAATAGTTTATTATTTGATGAAAAATTTTACTTATAAATTATAAACAAACAAAAATATTAAAACAGTTATTAGGAGGAGATAACATGAGTTTAAATGATATAATAACAAATGATGATAGTTTACTAGATGCAATATATTGGTATGAGCAAAATGATGGAGAAATCTACACAAAAAAATTAAGTGAAATAATTAAAAAATTGCATAGAGAAAGAGAAAAAGAATACGAAAATATAATTAATACATTAAATAATGAAAAAATAAAAGATAAATTGGTAGGTTTTATTGAAAATTATGCTGAAACATTCAGAGAAGAGCAAAGTTGTAAAGATGAGCATTATTTTAAATATGGTTTTAAAGATGCAATTAAATTAATTTTACAAAGTTATAATTATAATTAATGTAGAGGTAAAAATGAATCAAGAACAATTAAATAGTTATAAGGTGAAAATAAATCAAGAATAACTAAATAATTATATTGCGAAGATGAAAAAATTGCAAAACTTGTATGAGTTTAAAATACCAAAGTATATATTAGATGAAATTATTACTAATGATGATAAATACAACTTAAATGATCTTATAAATCTAGCAGTTATACATAATAGATTGTCAAAGGAAAATGCAAAAATATAGAAAAAGAAATACTGCTTTTTTAATACAATAAATGTAAGAACTCAGCTGACAAAAATTATTGAAACATATTATTAGTATTAGAGTATAAATCATCAAATGAAATATTTAAAGCAAGACAAATTGCTTTTATTTCAAAATCTTTTATACTCTTATTTTGCCTTTCAATTTCATAGATATCAGAATGAAATAACGTTATTCCTAACAATTCTAATTTTGCACTTAATTCACGCAAAGATAAATTTCTTAAGAGCCTATATTTTTTTAAAATCTTTATTTTTCTCATACATAGCGAGGAGTGATTTATCGATAGTTGACCTTATAGACTTATAGTTTTTGCAATTTTTTTCTTTTGCAATTTCTTTCATCAAATTTTCACTTTTAATAATCAGTTTGGGATTATAATATGCTAACTTTATTGAATCAAGAAGTAAAAGTGTTCCTTTTAAATCCATATTGAAATCTAAAAATTCAAATAGTTCGTTAATAATAGTATCAATTTTTAAATCTGAATTGGAATCATCTTTTATTTCTCTAATAACTTCGATTAATTTATTTTCATCAAATGTTTTTTCAAATATGTATTTTATTAATGATACATCTGAAAGCAATGCTCTATATTCTACAGAACCTGATATTATTATATTTTGTTCTTTGTTCTTAAGGAATAATTTTAGGAATTATTTTAAATACTAGAAATGATTATCTAAAGAAATATAAATATTCTAAGATTAAATATGTTAATTTAGAGAGTATAGCAATAATTACTGCAAACGATAGAGTAGAAGATGATGTAGAAAGAATCTTCGATAGTATTGTATCCAGTTCTAATTTAGAAAATCTGTTTACAAATATTAAAGTAAAAAGAATAATAGAAAAAGCATTGACTAAAAAAGATAAGTCCGTGCTTTTTTTATATTATTGTAAAAATAAAACAGACAAAGAAACAGCTAATATATTAAAAATAAAAGAAGATACTGCAAGAAAAATTAGAAACAGAGCTATTGAAAAAATTAGAAGAATGATGAAGGAGTAAGATTATGAAGGAACAATATTTTAATAATTATAATCTAACTGATGAAGAAATTTTGAGTATTATAGAACAAAGTTTGCCTATTATAAATCGAAATTCCAAGATAAATGGAGTAATTGATGAGGATTTAAAGCAAGATATAATTGTTAATATATATGAACAATTGAAATCTAAAAGAAAAGATAAATAAAAAATTTTTAAAAATTTGTCCGGTTTTTAAAATTTTTCGAGACCCATATATATAAAAGGGGGGAGAAAAAATGGAAGACAAAGATTTAAATAATTTTGATAATTTAATATCTTATGCAAAATTAGCATTACATACTTTACAAAATAGTGGAACAGAAATTACACCAAAAAATTTGGAAAGTGAAATGAAAATGTTACATGAAAAGTTTGGAATAAAAGAAGTTCAAAAGCTGGCTAGTCTTATAAAAGGGAAAAATAAAACTATTTAGAAATAAGAATAAAAAACTAGAAATTAATAGAGTTTTAGTACTCTATTGTTTCTTCATATCTAAAAGTTGTTAGCAAAAAATCTACCGAACAGGAGTATGTATGTTGTATGCTAAAGCAAGATAAAATTAAAGAATTGTATTTTGATTATCAGTATAAACAAATAGAAATTGCAAAAAAATTAAATGTTTCTACTAAATATATTAGTAAAGTGCTTATAAATGACAATAGATATAAAGATGAGAAAGAAAAAAGGAAGAACATTTCTAGAGAAATGCATAAACAAAAAACAAAGGAATATATAAAAAATAGTAGAAAAAATCAAGGAATAGACATTGAGTATGAATATATGAAACATCAGCATAATCAAGATTCTTTTGAGTTGTCAAGTGGCAAAAATATAATTAATAATAGAGATTTTAGAAAGTGGAATGCATCTGCATATAAATATGACTCAAAAACTAAAAGTTATCATTTAGTTAAAAATATAACAACTAGTTATGATGTTCCCCGTATTATAAGATAAGTAATATTAGAGAGCTATTGAATCATAAACTTAATTTAGAGGAGTTATATATGGAATTTTATTATAACATTCCAAAAGATAACAGTCATATAAGTAATTTAGCTTTTATAAGAGCATTATTTATTAGAGATACTATTGAAAAATTTAATATTAGTTTTGAAGAAAAAAATGAATTAAAAGAACAAATTCTAGAATATTTGAAAAAAGGTTGAAATTCAGCATTTACAGAGTTAAAATCACACAAAAAAAGGAGAATTTGTATATGAAAAAGAAAATAACAATAGCTATATATTCTAGAAAATCAAAATATACAGGCAAAGGTGATTCGTGTCGGAAATCAAATTGAGCTAGCTACAGAATATATTAAATTACATTATACTGAAAGTGAATATGATATTAATAGTTTAATATTTGAAGATGAAGGATTTTCAGGTAAGAATGTAGAAAGACCACGTTTTAGAGAAATGCTAGAACAAATATTAGAAAACAAGATTAATGTTTTAATATGTTATAGACTAGATAGGATTAGTAGAAATATAGCAGATTTTGCATCACTTATAAATGAATTATCAGAGCATAATGTTGACTTTATTTCAATTAAGGAACAATTTGATACTAGAACTCCAATGGGTCGAGCAATGATGTATATTGCATCAGTATTTGCACAGTTAGAAAGGGAAGTAATAGCAGAAAGAGTTAGAGATAATTTATTGGAACTTGCTAAAACTGGAGTATGGCTTGGAGGAGATTCTCCGTTAGGATTTTCATCAGAGAGATATAAAAAAGTTGATATATGTGATAATAATAAAGATAATATTTTAACTATGAAAAATAGAACTGCATCGAAATTAATTATTAATTTTAAAGAATTAGCTATTGTAAAATTAATATTTATGAAATTTCAAGAACTAAAATCATTGAGTAAACTAGAAACATATTTAATGAATAATAATATAAAAACACGAAAAGTGAAGAATTATAGTATATATGCTTTGAAATGGATTTTAACAAATCCTGTATATGCACAGAATGATGAATATGTATTAAATTATTTTAAGGAAAAAGGAATAGAGGTATATAGCGAAAATGATGATAGAAACAAATTTGATGGTAAATATGGTTTTCTAACATATAATAAAACAAGTGGAAAAAAAGATATGCCTATGGAAGATTGGATAATTGCAGTTGGATTACATCCAGGTATTATATCTGGTAAAGAATGGGTAGCTGTACAATATTTACTTGAAAAAAATTCTGATAAATCGTATAGAGCCATAGGATATCCTAAAAAACAAACAATTGTAAGTGGATTAATAAAATGTAAAGTATGTGGTTCACATATGAGACCTAAAAATGTAGATAAAAGAAGAAGTGATGGTACTGTAAATTATGGATATTGCTGTAATTTAAAAGAAAAATCAAGAGGAAATAAGTGTAAGTCCAAAAATGTACCAGGTGAAAAACTTGACAGTAAAATAATTGATATAATAAAAGAAATTTTTGTACCTAATTCCGAAATTTATAAAGAGCTAAAAAAGTTAACTTTTTCAAATGAAAAAAATACAGTTAATGATGAGATTTCTATGCTAGAAATAGAATATGATAAAAAACAAAAAGAAATAGACAATATTATTGATAAACTAAAATATATTGATGTAGATTTAATTGACACTATTAACTTAAATTTAAGAAAAATTAAAAATGAAAAAATAGAAATAGAAAATAAAATTAAGGAACTTAAAGATAGTAAACCAAGCACAAATAATAACAAATCTGAAGTTAAAACTGCAAAGAATATATTATATATAATAGATAATTCATTAAAAATATTTGATTACTATGATCTTAAAACTAAAAGAGACATTACAAAATTATTTATTGAAAGTATTGAAGGAGAAGGAAATAAGGTCACTATTAACTTTTTAAATACCAAAATAAACGAAAATCAAAAGAAATTATTCATACCTAGCTTTGTTGAAAACAGCTCATTTTTTTTAGAACAAGACCTGTCATCAGAAAGTAGTTGCGAAATCGCATTTGAGGAATGAAAATCCCTTGATAGTTGGAGTATCTACAAATGATGGTCTTTCACGGAAGTGCTGAGAATATAGGAAAGTTATTAAATAGAAAAAATATATATTTTATTCCATTCAGACAAGATAATCCAATTACTAAACCACGTTCATTAGTGTTTGATCCAAAATATATTTTAGATACTGTTTTAAAAGCATTAGTAAGAGAACAAATCCAACCAATACTATTATAAAAAATATATAGCTACCTTAAATTTTAAAGAAACAAATATGTAAAATAAAAAACACTTATAAGAATTATCTTATAGGTGTTTTTTCAATATATGTAAATTAGTACATATAAACATAGCAAAAACTTATTGTTAAAAGAAATAAAATAGAATATAACAAAGATATAACAAAAATAAAAATAAAACAAAAGAAGGGAAGGAAAACACATATGAAAGAGAAAAAATTAAGCACAAAATCAAAAATCAAAACACTAACTTCTGATCACAAAGCAATTACTTTAATAGCGTTAATAATCACAATAATCGTAATGCTAATACTAGTAGGAGTAACAGTAAATGTAGCAATAAACGGAGGATTATTCAGTGCTGCAAAACAAGCAACAACAGACACACAATATCATGCAGACAGAGAAATGTTACTTTCATCAGTAATAGGAGCAATGAACAATAATGCAGAAGTAGATTTTAATAAACTAGATGAGAACTTACCAGATGGTTTTAAAAAAGCGGACGATGGAGGATACACAAGTGAAGCAGGAAACACATTCTATGTAGACAAAAATGGAAATATAACAGATGAAAAAGTAGTTACACCAGAGCCAACAGGACCACAAGTAACAGCAGATGGAAAAACAGAAACATTAACACGAGACAATGTAGCAGATTACTTAGGAAGAGTAGTAACAAATTATGCAGGAAAGTCTTCTGTAGAAATAGGCGATAAAACTTATACAGTATCAACACAATATAGATTATACTATGTAGATTTTGATAACAAATATGGAGATGGAGTAGGAACAGTATATTTAAAAGCAGAATGTACAAGAGGTGGATATGAAATTCCAACAACAGCACCAAAAGGAACTGATGTAGTAAAGATACAAAATTTAAACCCAGGATTATATAATAAAGAAGATGAAAATGGTATGCCAATAGCAGACCAAATATTAGAGCCACCATCTGATGAAAACGATGGTATGAAAGCAGTAAAATGGCTAACAAATACAAATAATTGGGCAGGCTTAGCAGATGAATCGATGTTGGGAAATATAAATTATATAGTAGGGGCACCAAGTCTAGAAATGATGATGGATAGTTACAATACACATTATAAATTAACAGGGGACGAGAAAGTTACTACAGCTGAATTAGAGA
>CANRDJ010000045.1 GCA_947629355.1 uncultured Clostridia bacterium | reverse complement strand
GTAACATGGTTAAAAAAATGATACAACAAGCTGAAAGCCAAATGAAATAAGTTTACTAACTAATGTTATAATGTATGGCAGAAGTATTTTTCTTGGTTTTATTATGTTTTGTTTAAGCATACATAAAGGCAGGAGATGTGCTCCTGCCTTTCCTATTTTTTAGTTTTCTGGTTCTAACAATCCATAGTTTTTACTATCTTTTAATTTAAATAATACATTTACTTTATTCGTTTCTTGATTTATAAATGTTATAAATCTATCTTGTGGTTTTTCTTGTAATTTTAATTTTGCATCTTCTGGAGTAATAGGTTTTATATCATAGTATATTGTTTTAATTATCTCATTTTCTATTTTAACTTTTTCTTCAAAGTTTCCTGTCATTGTTTTTATAGAATCATCTTTATTAGCTTTATCTTTTCTCGTTTTCCATTTTCTTATTTGTCCTTCAAGGATATCAATGTCTTTATCTATTGATGCATACATATCCTTGTGTGCAGTTACAGCTCTATATGTATCTTGTTTTACTTTTACGCTCATTTCTGCAATTTGTTCTGCTCTTTCTGCTCTTATTGTAACAGTTACATCAATGTTTCCATCAAAATATTTTTCTACTCTTTCCATTTTCTTTTCAACATATTCTTTTATAGCTTCTGTTGCTTTAACATCCTTACCTGTTATTGTTATATTCATAAAAAAACCTCCATTCAAGCTTGAAGAGTTTTTGTATTTCAACTCTTCATCCTTCTCTCATTGTATAATTTATTTTACACTTTGATTATATATGAATTAGAAAAAATACGCAAGAGTTATTTTTTATAAATTGTTGTTTGTAAAAATAAATTCATTTTCAAATCTGTAGGGGCGTAAATTGATTCCGCCCCTACAACATTTACAATTTATTTGTTGATTCGAAAATTACAATTTGTATTCTTTTTCTAATTTTTCTTGAAGATATATTTTAGATATTATCTCTAATTCTTTTATTGTTTCTTTTGGTACTTCAAATGAAAATATTTTTTTAGCATTTGCAAGTATTATATATCTAATAGCATCTTTTGTTGTTGTTGAAATTTTTATTGCTCCTTTGTCTTGTTTAACACAAGTGGAACATTTAAATCCATTATCTTTAAAACTGAAATATGTTAAATTATCTTTACTTTTACAGTTTTTACATTCATCTATTACTGGTCTAAACCCTATTATAGATAAAAGTCTTAATGTAAATACTGAATTTATTAAGCTTAAATTTTTATCTGTTTCTGATATCATATATAGAGTATTTAAAAAAAGCTGCATTACTTTATATGTACTTTGATTTTCTGTTGTAACATCATTTATTATTTTTGTTATGTGTGATGCGTATTTTAGTTTATCTAAATCAGTTCTTATGTTATAAAATACTTCTATTGTTTCACAAGAATTAATAGAATATGTATTCCCACTTTTATATAATATGTATTCTCCAAAGCATAAAAATTGAGTAGCAGCCATAAGAAGACTTTTAGGTCTTCTTGATCCTTTAGCTGCTGCCTCAATTTTTCCGCATATTTGGCGTTAATATTGTTACAATTTTATCAAAATCTGCTACTGTTTTTTCTGCAATTATTAATCCCTTCGTTTTTAATAATTTCATAGTTTTCCGCCTTCATATTTTCTTCTACATTTATTATTTGTTTTAACTCTAAAAATGTATCTATATTCCCTGTATTCTTAAAGGTATTCCATGCTAATTGCTTTATCATATGTCTTCATCTCCTCGCATAAGTGTAATTTAATGTTAATTAATAATTCACACCTTTAATTTTATCTTTTGTAATTTTAATGTTTTTATTCACTTTTAAATCTTTTTAAAATACTTTCATTATCTTGCCAATTTTCTTTAATTTTCACCCATAATTTTAAATTTATTTTTGTATTTAAGGTTTTTTCCATATCTTGTCTTGCATACATTCCAATCTTTTTAAGCATTGCCCCATCTTTTCCTATTACAATACCCTTGTGCGATTTTTTTAAAACAAATATTATTGCTTCAACATCGTAAATATCTTCGCCTTTTGTAGTTTTTCTTAAATTCATTTTTTCTACTTCTACAAGTATGCCATGTGGAATTTCTTGGTCTAATAGTTTTAATGCTTTTTCCCTTATTGTCTCTTCCATTAATTGTCTTGCAGTTTGATCAGTATATTCCTCTATATCATAATATGCAGGTCCTTCTGGAATGTGCTTTTCTATTTCATCTAGTATTTTATTTGTATTTTCATTTTTTAAAGCAGATATTGGAATTATTGCCTCAAAATTATATTCTTTTCTGTATATATCTATTAGTCTTAACAGTTTTTCTTTTTCTATTAAATCAATTTTGTTGATAATTAATATTACTTTTTTATTTTTTTCTTTAATTTTTTCTAGTATTAAACTATCACCTTTTCCAATTTTTTCTGATGTTGCCTCAATAATAAATAATAATATATCAACATCTGGTAAAGTTCCCCAAGCTGTTTCATTCATTGTTTCACCAAGTTTTGTTTTTGGTTTGTGTATTCCTGGAGTATCAATAAAAATAATTTGAGATTCTTTTCTGTTTACAATTGCTTTTATTGCAGTTCTAGTTGTTTGTCGTTTATCTGCAGTAATAGCAACTTTTTCTCCAACTAAGTCGTTTATTAATGTTGATTTTCCTACATTTGTTCTTCCTATTATTGATACAAAACCTGATTTAAAATTGCTCATCTTTCCTCCATATTATATTTATTTAAAATTATTTTTCCATTAACCTTTTTGCTTAACATTTATTGTATATCATTTAACCATATTTTAAATTCTGCATCACTCGGCATTCTTAAATCTCCTCGTGGTGATAGGCTTATTGTCCCTACTTTTGGCCCATCTGGCATAGAATTTCTTTTAAATTGCTGAGTAAAAAATCTTTTAATAAATATTTCTAACCATTTTTTTATTTCTTCTTTACTAAACTTTTTATCAAATGTTTTACAAGCTATATAATATATCTTTTTTGGTGATGCCCCATATCTTAAAAAGTGATATAAGAAGAAATCATGTAATACATAAGGACCAATTAAGCTTTCTGTTTTTTGCTCAATATTTCCTTTGCTATCTGTTGGTAATAACTCTGGTGATATAGGTGTGTCTAAAATATCGTATATAGTTTTTTTATACTCTTCTTTTTCGGTATTTTCTGCAATCCATTTAATTAAATATCTTACTAAAGTTTTTGGAATACTACTATTTACCCCATACATACTCATTTGGTCTCCATTATATGTACACCATCCGAAGGGCAAGCTCTGATAAATCTCCTGTTCCTATAACTATTGCATTTTCCTCGTTTGCAACATCCATTAAAATTTGCGTTCTTTCTCTTGCTTGTGCATTTTCATATATTGTGTCGTGCTTTTCCTCATCGTGTCCTATATCCTCAAAATGCCTTACGCATGCTTTAGTTATATCAATTTCTTTCAATGTTGCCTCATAATTTTTAATTAAGCTTTTAGCATTTTCGTAAGTTCTTGCACTTGTTCCAAAACCTGGCATTGTTATTGCTATAATATTTTTATTTGAAATATTTAGTATTTTATAGCTTCTTACAGCTACCAAAAAAGCAAGTGTAGAATCAAGTCCCCCAGAAATTCCTATTACAACTTTATCTATTTTAGTGTGCAATAGTCTTTTAGCCAATCCGTAACTTTGAATATTTAATATTTCATCACAAACTTCATTTATTTTTTTTTTATCAGATGGAACAAATGGATATTTCTCATATTCTCGTTCCAAGCTTTCTATACAATCTAAAATTTCTATATTAATTTTTCTAAAATTTAGTACATCTATGCCACCCATGTAGCTTATATTTCTTATTCTATCATTCATTATTCTTTTTGTATCTATTTCTGAATATATTAAACTACTTTCAAAATCAAATCTTTCATTTTCTGCAAGGCATTTTCCATTTTCATAAATTACACTTGGTCCTGAAAACACTGTATCCGTAGTAGATTCATTTACGCCACTTGAAGAATATATATATCCAGAAATTGTTTTAGCAGACTGAATTCTTATTAAATCTTTCCTATATTCATTCTTCCCTATTACTTCATTACTTGCAGATAGATTAAATATTATAGTTCCTCCATTTAATGCAATTTTATTGCTTGGTGCCTCAACTGCCCACAAATCTTCGCATATCTCTATTCCAAAAGATATATCTTCATTTTCTTTATCTTTAAATAATAAATCAATCCCAAAAGGTATTTTTTTACCAAATAAATCTATTTCATTTTCTTGAGCACTTTTGCTAGATGCAAACCATCTTTTTTCATAAAATTCTGCATAATTAGGAATAAAAGTTTTTGGTACTACTCCTAAAATTTCTCCTTTTTGAATTACAATAGCTGTATTAAATAATTGGTTTTCGAATTTTATAGGCATACCTAATATACTAATAATATTTAAATTCTTAGTTTCTTTTAATATATTTTTTAAGCCATCCATTGCTTTTTTTATTAAAACATCTTGATAAAATAAATCACCACAAGAATACCCTGTAATACAAAGTTCAGGAAAGCATACAATTTGCACATTTTTGCTTTCTGCTTGCCTTATCTGTTCTAATATTTCATTAACATTAAAGTCTACATCTGCTACTTTTAATTTTGGAACTATCGCTCCACATCTTACAAAACCGTGTTCTTTTAACATACAAAATCTCCTTTATAAGTTTCCCTCTTATTTTAACATATATTTTTATTTTTTCAAGTGAAACATTTTGCTCGGAGCAATTTCTCCATTCTTGATTAAAATTTTTTTTACTTCAAGCAAATTGTTTCAAACGTTTTGTCAAGAAAGATGGAGAAATTGCTCCGAGCAAAATGTTTCCAAAATTCCAACTTATTAAACAACAAAAAACGGGATATACCCGTCTTTTATTGTTTATAATATTATACAAATTAGTCCTCCGCTTCCCTCATTTATAATTCTTTCTAATGTCTCTTGGAGTTTTTCTTGTGCATCTTCTGGCATCCTGTATAATTTGTTTTGAAGTCCTTCATTTACTAATTCATGTAGATTTTTTCCAAATATATTTGATTCCCAAATTTTAATTGGGTCATTTTCAAATTCAGATAGCAAATAGTTTACTAACTCTTCTGATTGTTTTTCACTTCCTACTATTGGCGATACTTCTGTTTCAATATCTGCTCTAATCATATGTATTGAAGGTGCTTTTGCTTTTAATCTTACTCCAAATCTTGAACCTTGTTTTACCATTTCTGGTTCATCAAGTATTAATTCTTCCATACTAGGCATTACTATACCATATCCTTTTTGTTTTACTTCTTCTAATGCTATTGCTACTTTATCATATTCTTTTTTTACCTTTGATAAATTAGAAATGCTCGAGAATAAATCTGCTTCATTTTGTACTTCTACTCCTGTTATTTCTGTTAAAACTTGATAGAATAAATTATTTTGAAGCTGAATATCTACTGTTACTGACCCATTTCCAAGATTAATTTCTCTAATTGTAGTTTGTTCTACAATCTCTGATTGACTTATTTTTTCTATTCCCATGTTTATATTCTTAACTGCATTTGTATCTTTAAATGCCTCTTTTACATTCTTTAATAACTCTTGCTTTAATGAATGTTCATCTTCTAATCCATCTATCCAACCTGGAAAATTTAAGTTGATTCTTTCCACTGGAAATTCATATAGGATTTTACCGAATATGTCATTTACATCTTCCATGTTTAAATTTGTACAATCAGTAGGAAGTACTGCAACCCCATATTTATCTTCTAATGTTCTTGAAAGTTCTTTGCAATAATCTGAATATGGATTGTTTGTATTTAATACAATAACAAATGGTTTATTTAATTCTTTTAATTCTCTTACGACTCTTTCTTCTGCTTCAATATAGTCTTCTCTTGGTATTTCTGTTATACTTCCATCTGTTGTAACTAATATTCCTATGGTAGAATGTTCTGTAATAACCTTTTTTGTTCCTAATTCTGCTGCAACTTCAAATGGTATTTGCTCATCTGACCAAGGTGTTTTTACCATTCTTGGAACATCATTTTCCATATATCCGAAGTGCATTATTGACTAGATACCCTACACAATCTACTAAACGTGTTTTTAATTTTAAATTTTCTCCTATTGTAATTTCCACTGCCTCATTTGGTACAAATTTTGGTTCTGTTGTCAT
>CANRDJ010000044.1 GCA_947629355.1 uncultured Clostridia bacterium | reverse complement strand
CAACTCAATTATATATGATTTAAATCACTTATTCAATTTTTATTATTTTGTTTCACATCAATTGTAACACTACATAAGTATATAAAAAAAACTTGCATAGGCAAGTTTATGGTGACCCCTACGGGAATCGAACCCATGATTCAGCCTTGAGAGGGCTGCGTCTTAACCGCTTGACCAAGGGGCCATGTAAATATATTTATAACATTGTTTGTACGTTCTTGTCAATAGTTAATTTTGCATATTTATATAGATAAATTGTAATTTGTTGGGTTAAATTTGTTTTCAAATCCGTAGGGGTCGCACCCCTGGGCGACCCGCGATTGTAATTTATTTGATAACCTTTTACGCGATTTAGGGCAATTCCTTCGATGTATTCGGGTCGCCGAGGGCGGCGACCCCTACAACATTTGCAACAGATTTAATCGTCTGGAAATTCAGGACAGTCCCCTTTTTTTCCTTTTGGAAAAAAAGAGGGACAGTCCCTAGAATTTCCTCTCACAAACAACAATTTACAACTATGATTTGCTAATTAATTCCTTTGCATATTGAATTGAAACTTTTGTAACTTCTCCACTTGCTATCCTTGCAATTTCTTCTACTAATCTATTATCTCTTAATAAAAATACATTAGTTCTTGTTTTTCCTTCTTCTACTTCTTTATTTATATAATAATTACTGTCACCTTTTGCTGCTATTGTTGCTAAGTGTGTTACACATATTATTTGATGATTTTTAGCTATCTGTTTCATTTTCTCTGCAACTTTACTTCCTGCTATTCCACTTATTCCTGTGTCTATTTCATCAAATACCAATGTTTCTACTTCATCTACATCTGCAAGTACTCTTTTTATTGAGAGCATTATTCTTGACATTTCTCCACCTGATGCAATTTTTGTAAGTGGTTTAAAATCTTCTCCAACGTTTGTCATTATTAAAAATTCTATTTCTTCTTGTCCATTTTCAGTAAATTCATTTGTTTCATCATAATCAATTTTTACTTTGAATTTTGTATGTTTCATTTCTAAATCAATTAAATCTTTTTCAATTTCTTCTGACAATACATTACTAAATTTCTCTCTAATTTGATGCATTTTCTTACAAATATCTTTCATATCAATTTCGAGCGATGATAAATCTAATTTTAATTTATTTGTATATTCTTCTAAATTTTCTATTTCGTATATCTCTTTTTCTACATCTTCTTTATATTTTAAAATTTCGTCTATATTATTTCCATATTTTCGTTTCATTGAGGATATAAGATTTAGTCTTGATTCAACTTCTTCTATTTCTCTATCGTCAAAATATATATCTTGTGCAAAACTTGATATATCTCTTCCACAGTCTTCTAAGTCGTAATATATGCTTCTTATTTTTTCTGCAGATGATTTATATTCTTCGTTTATATCTTCTATTTTCTCTAGAGCTTTCATTGCATTCATAATAGAATCAACTGATATGTTTAAGATTTCGTTTTCCGCAATTTCCAAGTTTTTTAAAAGTTTTTCTGCATTTAATATTTTTTTCTTTTTTTCTTCTAGTTCTTCTTCTTCGCCTTTTAATAAATTTGCTTCTTCTATTTCTTTTACTTGATATTTAAGTAAATCTAATTTCCTTTCTCTTTCTTTATCGTCTCCGTAATTTTTTGCAATTTCCTCTTGTAATTTTTTATATCGGCTGAATTTTTCTAAATAATTAGATTTTAAACTTTTCAAACTATTTCCTGTAAAATTATCTAAAAGTTTTATATGTATACTTGGATTTAGTAGTGATTGATTATCATGTTGTCCATGAATGTCTAATACTTTAGACATAAAATTTTTAAGCTCTGCAACTGTTACCATTCTTCCATTTATTTTGCATAAATTTTTACCATTTATATTTATTTCTCTTGATAATATAATTTCTTCATTATTATTTGATACACTCATTTCTACAAATGAATAATCTTCACCTTTTCTAATCATATCTTTTGAAAATCTTCCACCTGCCAAAATTTCTAGTGAATCTATTATAAGGGTTTTTCCTGCTCCAGTTTCTCCTGTTAAAACATTAAATCCTTTACTTAAATCAATGCTTATCTCATCTATAATTCCAATATTTTTTATATGTAATGTGTTTATCATATTAACCACCTCATTATTTATGATGATATAATATAACAAACATTTGTTTTTGTCAATGATATTTTCATATTTATATGCAAAGAAAGAGACTTAAATATATAATTATTTTCTAATTACATGTTTAAGTCTCTTTCTTTTATTATTTTACTGAAAATTTAAGAAGTTAATGTTTAAATTACTTATGATGACTTCTTTATAGTATCATATAAATCTGAAATTTGAATAGAATGTTTATTTACAGTATTTTCTAAAGATTTAATCTCTTTTTCGTTTTCTTTTTGACGTTGATAATTTAAAGAATAAATTTCGTATAAAGATGGAAATTCTGTTGTCATTTTATGTTCTAGGAGTACTAAAGTTTCACTCATAGAATTTATTCTTTCATCAAATGTTTTATACATATTATCTAGTCTTTTATCTACTCCATCTAATCTTTTATCTACTCCATCTAATCTTTTATCTACTCCATCTAATCTTTTATCTACTCCATCTAATCTTTTATCTACATTATCTAGTCGATCATCAATTTTATCAAATCTTTCTATAACTAGTTTCTCAAATTCTTCTGACATATTTCTCACCTCCATTCTTATATTCCATATATTACCATTGGTTTGTTTATTTGTCAATATATTTTTCTAAAAATTTTATATGCATTCGTTAAGTATTTCATTTAATCTGTCTTTTTGATCAGTTAAGTATAAATATCCTATTAATCCCTCTAGTGCTGTTGCATACATATAATCTGTTGGATCTGCATTTTTAGGCAAATGGTGATTTTCAGTATTTCTTGTTCTCCTTACTATTTCTTTTTCTTTTTCTGTTAAAATGTCTTGCATACTTTCTAAAATATCTGCTTGTGCTCTTGCTTTTACATGTTTAACCGCTTCTATATGTAATTTATGTGGTTTTAAATTTGTTGTTTCTACTAGATGCGTACGTATAAACAACTCATATACACTATCTCCCACATATGCCCATGTGAGTGGTGACATTAAATTTACTTCCGTTTCATTTTTCATATACTTTCTCCAATGTTATTTTTCCTAATTTTCCGCTTCTAAAATCGTTTAAAATAATGCTTGCTGTCTTTTCTTCATCAACATTTCCACCCGATATTATAGCTCCTCTTTTTTTACCAATTAATTTCATGAGATTATATAGTTCCTCATTTTCATCATCTAATTTAATACTTTCAATATCATCTTCTGTTAATTTATATCTTTCTATTAAATTTGATTTATAGTTGTTATATAGATAAGTCAATAAATTAAATGCGATTTCTATAGTCTGTAATACTTCATCCTTTATTGAGCCAGTATAAGATAAATTTAATGCTACTTTTTCATCATCAAACTTTGGCCAAAGTACCCCTGGTGTGTCTAATAGCTCTATATTATTTGCAATTCTTACCCATTGTTTTTGTTTTGTAACTCCCGGTCTATTACCTACTACTGCAAGTTTTTTATTGCATAATCTATTTATAAATGAAGATTTTCCTACATTTGGTATTCCAAGTATCATTATTCTAATGTTCTTTTTTATTCTACCTTTAGATGCTGCTTTTTGCATATCTTCTTCCATTATATTTTCTATCTGCTTTAATGTTTCTTTTATGCCTTTTCCTAAATTGCTATCTGCTATAATTGCTTTAATTCCATTCTTTTTATAATATTCTATCCATCTGTTTGTTTCTTTTTCTTCTGCTAAATCACTTTTATTTAATATTACTATTCTTTTTTTATTTGCAATTATTTTTTGCATGTCAGGATTTTTGCTTGATATAGGAATTCTTGCATCTAATATTTCTATAACTACATCTATTAATTTTATGTCTTCGATTATTTGCTTTTTTGTTTTAAGCATGTGCCCTGGATACCAGTTGATATTTGTATTTTTACAACTTTTTTCATTGCTCATTTTATTCACCTTTTTTCTATGGTTCTATATATTTAATATTTAATAACTTTATATTTATTTTCACATTTAAAAATTATTTTGATCTTTTTTTCATATTAGTATCCTAATTTTGAGATTTTTCTTTCAAACTTCAGTCATAGAAAATCTCCTATTATTTTTTACTTACACAACCCCTATATAATCTTTTTTCATGTTTATACCTTGTCATTATTTCTTCATTTAAGTATTCAATATTAAAATCTCTAAAAAAGTATCTAATATCTTCTTCATTAAAAAATCTTTTTAATCTTTTGTCATCTGTTTCATATAAATGATGTTCTATTTCTTTTCCTTGACCTGCGCCATGATTCACATCATTTATCGAATTAACTCTAAATATTAAATGTCCTCCTGAAATTAAAATTCTTTTTATTTCATTTAATATTTTTAATGTATCTTTTTTTCTAAAATAATGTAAACATAAATCAGCAATAATAATTTCAAAGGAATTGTCATCAAAAGGCATACCATGAAGCATGTTAAAACATTTAGTACCATAAACTTCTGGAAAATTTCTTTTTATATTGTTTATTGCATTAATTGATTGGTCGCAAGAAATAACTTTTTTTCCTTTATTAATTAAATATAATGTATCGTTCCCACTTCCACATCCTAAATCTAAAATAGGAGTATTACTCGATAGAATAATACTATTAAAATCTACCAACCAATCATCTATTTTTATATCATTTCTATTATATTCTTTATGTAAATTGTTCCAATATTTAAAAGAATTATTTATCTCTCTATTAAACATTATATCTTCTCCAAAAAATTCTAAAAATGCTTAAAATTAATTATAACCTAATCTAATTTTTTTCATATTAGGTTGATTTATCGTATCCTATATAACAATAATTTAGAACTTATATTGATTTCTGTCTGCTCTTTCATCATATTGTCTGTCATAATCTTTATTTTTATAAAACCAATCTGTTTTTTTGTCTTTTGCGGCTCCTGATCTATTCTTATTTAAGAATATATCCATTACAGTCAAAAATGGTATTAATACTCCTAAAAAAGACACAAATAAAGTTAAATAATCTGATACAATAGGTTGTCCATTTATTATACTCATTACTCCGTTGTATAAATCTGTTCCAAAATAAAAACCATACGACACAAAATATACTAGTGCTCCTATAATGTTTCTTTTTATAATGAATATCATACAAACTAATGTAGCAAATAGTAAAATAATTTCTATAGTAAAGTTTAATGGGGTTACTGGAAAATCTATACTTAATGAATAAGTAACTGCTACAATTGCTCTAAATATCCAAAACATTCCTCCAAACATTGTTATTAAATAACTAAATACACTTGTCATTTGTACTCCTCCTAAATTTATAATATTATATTTTTATTCTATCACAAACTTTTTTAAATTACTATATCTCTTTTTAGTAGTTTGTTATTTACAGTTCCTAATCCTATAAATTTGTTATTATTGTATATTCTATATAAACCATTCTCTAACTCATGTGTTAGTTGCACTCCGTTTAAAAATAATTCTAATTTTCTATTATTTAAATCTATTTTCATGTTACCTATAAATATTTGTTCAATAGATATTATTTTTTCTTTAATATTTATACAATCTAATTCTTCTAATGAAATAGAATTTTTAATACTAAATTCATTTACTTTTGTCCTTTTAAGTTCTTTCATATATCCAATTGTGCCTAATTTTTTTGCTATATCTTCACATAGTGTTCTTATATATGTACCTTTTGAGCATTCTACTTCAAATGTTATTTCGTTATTTTGATATTTTTTTAATTTAATATCATATATTTCTATTTCTCTTGGTTTTATATTTACCTGTTTTTCTTCTCTTGCATATTCATAAAGTTTTTTACCTTTTACTTTTATTGCAGAATATATAGGAGGTATTTGATTTTGTTTTCCAATAAAACTATTGAGTTCATCTTTAATTTTTTGTTTATTCAATATTTTAATATTATTACATTCTTCTATTGCATTTCCTTCTGAATCTCCCGTATCTGTTTTTTTACCTAAACATAATGTTGCAATATATGTTTTTTTGTGTTCAACTAAATATTTGGAAATCTTAGTTGCTTTTCCAATTAAAATTGGCAAAACACCAGTAGCATTAGGGTCTAGCGTACCGGTGTGTCCTATCTTTTTCATATTTAATTTTTTTCTTATAATATTTACCATATCATGTGAAGTATATCCTTTAGGCTTGTTTATTAATATTAATCCGTTTAAATTGCTTGCTTTTTTTGTTTTCAAATTTTTCTCCTTTATTTATTTTATAAGGTTTGATGGACAAGCATTGTTCGGATGAAGGACAAACCTCGGCATACGAGGCATTCCTCATAGTTCGAGGAATGTCTTTACAAGGTTTGAGGGACAAACCTCGGCATACGAGGCATTCCTCATAGTTCGAGGAATGTCTTTACAAGGTTTGAGGGACAAACCTCGGCA
>CANRDJ010000043.1 GCA_947629355.1 uncultured Clostridia bacterium | reverse complement strand
AAAGACTAACTATTAAAAGTCAATAGTTTTTTGAAAAAAATTTAAAAAATTTGTTGAACATTGAAAATTGCATGACAAATAGAGTGTCTATAGGCACTCAAAAAATTTAGAATATTAGAAAGACTAAGCAGCTCTTTGAAATGCTTGTCCAGTTTTTTCTAATTGAAACATGACTCGTACTAACTTTTTAGTAGCATGAGAAATCGCAACATTGTAGTGTTTGCCTTCAGAACGTTTTTTTAAGAGATAGGCACTAAAAACTGGATCCCAATTACATACAAATTTGGTAGCATTAAATAGTGCATAACGTAGATATTTTGAGCCTCTTTTTTCCATATGAGAGTGCGAAGAATCAAGTTTTCCAGATTGGTATGTAGATGGAGAAAGCCCAGCAAAAGCAAGTATTTTATCAGGTGAATCAAATTTAGAAAAGCTACCAATTTCAGATAAAATCATTGCTCCCATGCGATAGCTAATACCAGGTATTGTTAAAATAGGAGAATTAATTTTATCCATGATAACTTTAATTTCCTTTTCTATCTCATTAATTTCTGAATCAAGCTCTTTAATAAGTTTAATAGTATGTTTTAATTCAAGAGACTTAGCAGGCATAATAGAGCCAATTGATCTCTTTGCAACACTGTGAACTAATTCTGCTTTTGCATCATCAAATCTTCCATTTGATGAAGAAGAAAGAAGAATTGAAAGATCGTTTAAGCTAGTATTTGCAATGTGAGAAGCACCAGGATATTCACTAAGAAGCTGGTAAACAGCTGATAAGTGTATAGTGCAAAATAATTTTTCTAATTCTGGAAAAAGGATATTAACAAGTCGAGAGACGGAAGATTTAAGTTTAGCACGTTCTTGAACTTTATCAAAACGATAACGAGATAGTGACTTTAACTCTTCATTATGATATAATTCATTTGAGTAGGGCTTTAAGTCTACATCGGACATAAGCATAGTTGCAATAGTTTGGGAATCAACCTTATCTGTTTTAGTCTTTCTAAGGCTTAGACTTTTTCTGTAAAGACTAGTATGTAAAGGGTTAATTACGTATACGGTAAGGTTTTTATTAAGAAGGAATCCTAAAATGTTATAACTATAGTGTCCAGTAGCTTCAAGACCTACTTTTACTTTAGTTAAATCATTTGAAACAGAGTTAATCTTTTGAAATAAATCTTCGAAACCTTCTATATTGTTTGTAACTGTAAAAGAATCAAAAAGTATTTCACCATCAGAATTAGTAATAAAACAATCGTGCTTATCCTTAGAAACATCAATACCAACAAAAATCATAAAAACACATCCTTTAAATAAAATATTGATACTGTATTTAAACCACTAAACACTTTGCGATTGTAACCTCGTTCTAAATAAACCGTCATGCGGTATCTAACTGATTAACAAATATACAAAGAGCTGTGGTTGTAGCCTTTCTGAAACCATCAAGTGGTAGGAAGGTGAAAACAATCCACAGTATCTTAGATAAGTATATCATAAGTCTTATATAGTGGACTTTAAATACTATAAATATATAATACGAGGAAGGAGATAAAAGAATGAAAATTTTAGTAGTAAATTGTGGTAGTTCATCATTAAAATATCAGTTAATCGAAATGGAAAATGATGAAGTACTAGCATCAGGAAAATGTGATAGGATAGGAGTAAAAGGAATTGAAAGTCCTTTTGTTGAATATAAAGGAAAAGATGGAAAAAAATTAAGAAAGGAATTGGACTTACCAAATCATACAGTTGCATTTGAAGAAGTTGTAAAATTTTTATTAGATCCAGAAACAGGAGCAATAAAAAACTTATCAGAAATTAATGGTATAGGACATAGAATAGTAAATGGAGGACCTACATTTACTGGATCTGTTTTAGTAACAGATGAAGTTATGAAAAGATATACAAGTGCAATAGAATATGCACCACTTCATAATCCAGCACATATACAAGGAATTGAAGCATGTACAAAAATAATGCCAGGAATTCCACAAGTATTAGTTTTTGATACATCATTTCATTCTACCATACCAGAAGTAGCAGCACTTTATGCCGTGCCATATGAGTATTATGAAAAATATGGTATTAAAAGATATGGAGCACATGGTACTTCTCATAAATACATAACAAAACAAGCAGCAAAGGTATTAGGTAAAAATACAGAAGATATAAATATTATATCTTGTCACTTAGGAAATGGAGCAAGTATAGCAGCTGTAAAAAACGGTAAATGTGTTGATACATCAATGGGATTAACACCACTTGAAGGATTAGTTATGGGAACAAGATCAGGAGATTTGGATCCAGCTGTTCTAGAATTTGTAATGAAAAAAGAAAATTTAAGTATAGACGAAATGATGACAGTTCTAAATAAAAAATCAGGACTATTAGGAATTACTGGAATAACAGGGGATATAAGAGACTTAAAAGAATTAATAAAAAAAGGAAATGAAAAAGCAAAACTTGCAGTTGACATGTTTGCATATAGAGTTAAAAAATACATAGGTTCATATATGGCAGTATTAGGACATGTAGATGCGATAATATTTGAAGGCGGAATAGGAGAACACAATCCAGATGTAATAGCAAAAGCAGTATCAGGATTAGAAGAATTAGGAATAAAATTTGATAATTCACACAATGATGATGAAATGTATGAAGGAATAATAAGCATGCCTGATTCAAAGATAAAAATGTATATAATACCAACAAACGAAGAATTAGAAATAGCAGAAGAAACAATGGAAATAGTAAAATAAAATTAAACAAAAGAGGACAGACCAAGGGAAACATTTCGCTCGTAGCGATTTCTCCATGCTCTTTGATGAGCATGGAGAAATCGCTACGAGCGAAATGTTTCCATTAGTCTATTTTATTTATCAACATAACCGTATTTTTTCATAGCATCAACTACTTGAAGCCTGCGTTCTTCGCCAAGTTTATCATCCTCTGAATAAACACTTGGAGCATTTGGAAGTCCTGCTAAATAGGTTGCTTCATAAAATGTTAAATCTTTTGGAGATTTATCAAAGAAACCATAAGAGGCATCATATATTCCATAATAACCATTGCCAAAATACATAAGGTTTAAATATAATTCTAGAATTTCGTCTTTAGAATATTTTTTTTCTAAATCAAAAGCCACAAATATTTCTGCTATTTTTCTAATAGGTGATTTTTCTTGTGTAAAATATAATAGTCTACCTACTTGTTGAGTGATTGTACTTGCACCATAATCTAGTGATTTTATCTTAAAATTAACATATGTAGAACGTATCATTGATATAATATCTATTCCATTATGATTATAGAATCTATGATCTTCTATTGCCACAACGGCATTCTTATAATCATCTGAGATGCCTTTTAAATTAGTGTAATTATCTTTTTCTCTTACTTCTTGGACTATGTTCTGCAATGAAAGTTTTTCTATAGCTTCCCTATACTTTAAGTATCCTAGTCCAAATAATATAGAGAAAGTTATAAATAATATGATAAAAGTCCAAAATAAAATTTTAAATATTAATTTTTTCAAATAATCACCTCTATTACACATTTATTATACAACAATACATATAAAAAAACATTGTTTTTAATGAAAATTTAAGATATAATAAAATTGAAAGGAATGTTATAAATAAAATGATAAAAACATTAATTGTATCAGGAGGAAATGTAGAAAAAAATTGCTTTAATCAAATTTATTTAAGTAATAAATTTGACTATATAATAGCATCAGATAGAGGACTAGAAGTATTAGATAAATATAATGTAAAACCAAATTATATAATAGGTGATTTTGATTCTATAAATAAACGAATATTAGATAAATATATTAATAATAAGGATATAGCAATTAAAAAGTTAAATCCAGAAAAAGATTATACAGATACACATATGGCAATTAAGTTAGCAATAGAATTACAAAGTACGAACATAATTATACTTGGAGCGATTGGAAATAGAATTGACCATACTATTTCAAATATACATGTATTAAAAGAAACTTTGAATAAAAAAATAGAATGTATAATTATAGATAACAGAAATGAAATACAATTAATTAATAAAAAAACAATATTGAGAACAAATGAAAACTATAAATATATTTCTTTAATTCCATTTACAACAAAGGTAAAAGGAGTAACACTAAAAGGATTTAAATATCCATTATCAGATGCTACTTTAGAAATAGGACATAGCATAGGGGTTAGCAATGAACAAACTGAAAAATTAGCAATTATAGATTTAAAAGAGGGAATTCTAATTTTAATAAGGTCAAAAGATTAAATATTTATATCAATTTTATAAAACTAATATAAATATAAGGCATTTTGCAAATACACTGAAAGATATAGAATAACCAATATAAATATAGAGGATAGAAAAATGAAAAATAATATTATAATAAATCTAATGAAGGTATTATTATATATCATAATATTATTATTGATATGTTTAATAATATTTTTTGGAATTTATGTTTATAATAGAGAATTTAAGAATAGAAAACAAGAAATTATAGACATTTATGCAGTTAATAAAAAAGAAGATATTATAACAACAAAATTACCAGAACAAAATGAAGAGATAAATGTAGTATCAATAAAACCACAAGTAGAAATACAAAGCAATAGTAATATGTCAAACAGTATAGATAAGTTCTATTATAATCAGTTAGATAAATACTCTAAATTAATATATGACGCGTTGAATAATAATAAAGAATCATTGAAAACAGGTATAGCAAAAATTGACTTGGATAAGGAAATAGATGAATTATTAAAAACAGAAGAGGGAATGTCAAAAATAGAAGGAATATTTAATATTGCAATTAATGCTTTTGAATACGACAACCCACAAGTATTTTATATAGATGCTAGTAAAATGGTGTTATATTATGAAATTGATTCATTAGGAAATTGTAATGCATATATTAAAAATTATGATGAAAACAATGATTATTTGATAGAAGGGTTTAATAGCAAAGAAGATATTGATAGAGTTACACAACAAATAGATACAATAATAAAAGAACTAATAAATAATACTAATGATTTAAATAATAACTATGAAAAAATTAAATACATTCATGATTGGATAGTAGAAAATACCAAATATGATGAAACATTAAGTAGTAATAATAGAAACAATATATATGGGCTTTTAGTAGAAAAAAATGCAACTTGTGGAGGTTATGCAAAAGCATTTAAATATATAATGGATAAAATAAACATTAATTCTATAATAGTACAAGGAAAGGCAAAACAAGAGGAAACAAGCCAATATCATGCATGGAATTATATACAAGTAGATAATGAATGGTATGGAATTGATTGTACATGGGATGATCCAATTGTTATAGGAATAAGTGATGAAAACAAACAAATATATTATAATTACTTTTTAAAAGGACAAAATAGTTTTGAAAATCATGTTAGATTTGATACGTTTTATGGAACAGATTTGAAAATTAATTATCCAAAAGTATCAACAAAAGATTATTAATAAAACAAGTAATACCCTTTAATATTTATTTTATATTGTGCCACTCACCGTTGTAGACATAAATTCATATAATATATGTATACACATAAGAGGGGAGGACTAGAAATAATGTTGCTTGTTGGAAAAAAAGTAGGATTTGCTTTAACTGGTTCTTTTTGCACATTTGAAAAAACAATTCCACAAATTTCAAGACTTATAGAAGAGGGAGCAGAGGTTTTACCCATAATGTCATTTAATAGTTATAACATTGATAGTAAATTTGGGAAGGCCAAAGATTTTATTAATAAAATTGAAAATATTACTGGGAAAAAAATTATCCATACAATAGAAGATGCCGAACCAATAGGACCAAAGAGATTAACAGATATTATGATTATAGCTCCATGTTCACGGAAATACTATGGGTAAAATGGCAAATGGAATTACAGATACACCAGTTCTTATGGCTGCAAAATTACACCTAATCTGTTGGCAGGATATACTAATAGAAACAAAAACAAATAAGTGGTACAATTTGGCTGAAAATACTGAAATAGAGATAAAATGGGATGAGGAAATAACAAAAGACATTGAAAATGAATTAAAAAAAGGACAAGTTAGAGTTATTAAAGTGGATAAGGATAATCACGAAATAAAACTTGAAGGTGTTGAGTTTGAAGTCCTAAATGAAAATAATGAAGTGCTTGAAAAAATAATTACTGATGAAAATGGCGAGGCACTTACAAGAAAATATGCTATAAGAGACTATCCAAAATTAAAAATACGCGAAACTAATACATTGGATACATATGCTCTTAATGAAACAACGGAAACTATTGAATTAAAAGAAAATGAAATAATAAATAAGACATTTGAAAATGAAAAAATCAAAGGACAAATAAAAATTATAAAAACAGCAGAAGATGATAATAAAATAACAGGAGATAAAAAAGGAACACCAATACCAAATGTAGAATTTGATATATTTGATGAAAACAAAAATTATATTGAAACAATTACTACAGGAGAAAATGGAACTGCTATTACTAGCTCATTAGAAAAAGATGTAAAATATATAAAAGAAAAAACAAGTGGAGAATGGTACTTATTAAATGAAAATGAATATACAGCAGAAATTGTAAAACATGGTGAGATAGTAGAATTAAACATTACTAATAAACCAGAGAATCCTGATGT
>CANRDJ010000042.1 GCA_947629355.1 uncultured Clostridia bacterium | reverse complement strand
CGCCAATTAGCATTTATTTTGGAGAACTAAACAACATAGAAATAATACAAGTTATATTAAAACAATTTATATGGATACTTATATTATACATAATTGCAAAAAATTTATTTAATAAAGCTGTTAAAAGTGTAACAGTTAATGGAGGATAAAGTGATTAGAAATATTAAATTATATTTTTCCTTTTTAGTAGCTTCACTAAAAAGAATGATGGAATATAGGGTAGATTGCTTAGTTGGAATGGTATCACAAATATCGTTTCAAATTATAGAGTTAGTATTTATATGGATTATATTTCAGCATACAGATAACATTGCAGGATGGAACTTTGAACAATTACTACTATTATATGGAATAATGATGTTATCAATTTCTATAACAGATTTATTATTTGATTCTACTTATGATATAGGAAAAAGGTTAATTAGAAAGGGTAAATTTGATACAATTTTATTAAGACCAGTTCATCCGTTAATATCTGTTTTAGGAGAATCAGAGACATCTACTGCTCTTGGATATATGATATTATCAATAGTCTTAATTGTATCAATGCTTATAAAATTACATATTTCAATAACAGTATTACTAATTATAAAAATATTATATTTTGGTATCTTAGGTGGATTTATAATAGGAGGCATACAAACTATATTTAGTATAGCAGGTTTTTGGACATACAAATCTAATGAAGTTGTATGGTCAGTTTTTCAATTACATAAACTTGCAGAATATCCAATAGAAATTTATAATAGATTTATAAGAATTTTGATAACAATCATATTGCCATTTGCCTATGCATCATATTATCCAGCATTAGATTATCTTGAAATAGAACAAAACTATATAATATATATAGTACCACTAATTACTATAATTATATGGATTGTAGCGGTAAGCATATGGAACTGGGCTTTAAAAAAGTATAGAAGTACAGGAAATTAATTTTTAAGGCAAAAATAGAAAAAATGCAAACTTGTCTACCATACTAGTCAAACAAAGTTTTTCTTACAATTACAAATCCACATTAAATATGACACCAAATACTTTTTAAGAGGTGTTGTATTTCTATTTTGAGCAAAAAACTACTTATAGCTTCAAACTATAAGTAGTTTTTTATTCAATTAAGATTCAAGATTGTTTTTAAGACATTCTTATTTTGAAGTATTTAAAGAAATAGCATTACTTATAATCAACAAATGTTAAAATCCTTAAAAGACTCAAAATCTAGCCGGAAACCATGTGGGTTCGAGTCCCACCATCGGTACCAAATTATAAATATTTTTTTAATGTTTCAACACTATCTTCTTGCATAACAACAAAATCATTTAAAATGTTTTTTACATCTTCAGCAGCATTATTATTTTGATTTATTAAACGTCTTCCTTCTATAATTCCCATATTAGTTCCTTGCATTAACAATTCAGACAATTTAGAAGTAGTACTATCTGTCATAGTTTTCATTTGAATTCCATACCAAGTCATCATTTTATTCATGGCATTTGTTTCATGTGGCTCCTTATCACTATAGTTAGAATATAAATTATTTACCCTTCTAGAAATATCTCTATACTTGTTGTATTCTGTATTGAGAACTTGTTTGAAATTATCATCAGAAGCTTTATCTGACACATACGAGATTGCATTCATTCCCATTGTAGCACCTTTATTTACCTCATCTAAGATATTTAAATTTTGATTTTCCATGTAAAGACCTCCATTAAAAATATAATATTTTTTAATATATTTATTATTTACCAAAAATATATAAATATTACTAAATAGAAAATTTTTGATTTAATGTAATTTTATTATCTTGAATAAATTTCATATATAATATAAAATAAATATAGATTTATAATATTATAAGGAAGTAGTATATGAAAAAGAAATTAGTTATAATATTAATAATTTTAGTAGTAATTGGTTCGGTAGGAATTGGAGGATATTTCATATATAAAAAATATAAACAACAAGATCCTTTTGAATTAGAATGGGTAAGAATTTACTATGATTATATGAGAGAAAATCATGAAACATTAAAGATAAACCAAAATGGTTTAAAATATTATCGTGAAAATGAAAAAATAGAGTTTTGTGAAATAGATAGCGTTAAAAATCCAATAATGTTATATAATTATAAAGAACTAGGAGTTTGTTTTACAAATGTTTTTTACATAAATGATAAGAATGAAGTAAAATTACTTAAATTATTTAAAAAAGATTTTAATGTTGAATGCTTATATGACATTGAAGAGCAAAAATATGAATATTATGCTTGTGAAATATCTGGTAATAAGGAGAAATATACTAAAATCTCTGAAAGTATAAAAGTAAACGAAAAGCAAAATGACGAGGAAATAGAAAATATTGCTAATGCATTTGAATTTTCAACAGAAGAAAAAGATTCTGTTACTACATTAGAAGGAGAATTACTTGAGATTTCAAAATTCAATCAAAAATTCATTAAAACAACTATAGTAGAAGATAATTGGAAAGATATTAATTTTGATAATTATGAAGATGGAATAAAAAAAGATTTTTCTACAGCAGTAAAAAATATGAAAAAAGCATTAACTGAGGATGTAAAAGAAGAAGTAAATAGAGAGAATACTGAAATTCAGCAAACAAAAGAAAAAATGACAAAAGCAATACAAGAAATAGAACAAAAACAAAAAGAAGAGGAAGAAAGAAGAAGAGCAGAGGAAGAGGCTAGAATAAAAGCCGAAGAGGAAGCAAAAAAAGCAGAGGAAGAGGCTAAAAAGAAAGCAGAGGAAGAAAGAAAAAAGATAGAAGAAGAACAAAGAGCTCAAGAGCAAGAAACACAAGAACAAACAAGTAATCGGAAATTATACATTAAAATATGGAACATATAAAGGAATTGATTATTGGAATCAAGATGATCCACTAAGTAAATATGAAATAACAATTGTATTGAAACCAGATGGGACATACACACAGACAAATTTAGTTACAGTAGCTGGAATGACAGAAACTTATTCTGGAACATTTACTTTAAGTAATGTACAAGGTATAGGAACTTATATAACTTTTAGTGCTAATGAGGAAGCATATAAAATAACGGCAAATAATGAATTTACTAGTTCAACAGGAGCAGTAATAAAATATACAGGAAATTAAAAATAACAGAGAAAAGGAGATTATTCTCCTTTTTTCATTAAAATAGTAAAAAATTTAAAAAACTATTGCAATTTATATATTGTTTTTGCTATAATATTAAAAGTGTAAAATAAGTAAAAAGAGGTAGAAAAATGAAAAACTATGCAAGAAAATCTAATTTAATATCAATCACAGACATTTTCTTAGTAGTTATTTTATTTTTATTTATATTTTAATAAGGAATATATGTTCCTTATTTTTTTATAGCTAATTTTTAAAAAATAGAAAGGATGAAAAAATGAAATACTTTAACAAAAAAATAGTATTAGAAGATGGAGAAGAATATTTAGGATATGGATTTGGTGCAGATGTAGAAAGTATTTGTGAAATAGTTTTTAACACATCCATGGTAGGATATCAAGAAATAGTTTCAGACCCATCATATACATATCAAATGGTTGTTATGACATATCCTTTAATTGGCAATTATGGAATAACAGATGATGACTACGAAACGAAACAGCCCACAATTGGAGGATTAATAGTACGAGAGTATAATGATTTACCAAGTAATTTTAGATACACAAAAACTTTATCAGAATACTTAGAAGAAAATAATATTCCTGGAATATATGGAATAGATACAAGAAAATTAACTAGAAGTATTAGAGATAAAGGTAGTAGAAAAGTAGTAATAACTGACGTAAATACAAGTAAAGAAGAGGCTTTAGAAAAACTAAAAAAACATGTAGCACCAAAAGATGCAGTAAGTAAAGTAAGCTGTAAGAAGAAATGGTATTCTAGAACGGCAAATGCAAAATTTAATATTGTTGCAGTAGATTGTGGAATTAAACTAAATATAATAAGAAGCTTAAATAACAGAGGATGTAATGTAACGGTAGTTCCATACAATACTCCATATGAAAAAATTGTTGATTTAAAACCAGACGGAATATTTTTATCAAACGGTCCAGGAGATCCAGAAGATGTAACAGAAGTAATAGAATTGGTAAAAAAACTTAAAGGGAAATATCCAATATTCGGAATATGTTTAGGACACCAAATGATATCTTTAGCATATGGTGCAAAAACATACAAATTAAAATTTGGGCACAGAGGTGGAAATCATCCAGTATTAAATCTAAAAACAGATAAAATAGAAATCACTAGTCAGAATCACAGTTATGCAGTAGATGAAAAATCGCTAAAAGGAACAGGATTAGAAGTAACACACAAAAATATTTTAGACAATACAATCGAAGGTGTACAATGCATAAAAGATAAAGTATTTAGCGTTCAATACCATCCTGAAAGTGCACCAGGACCACAAGACTCAAGCTATCTATTTGATCAATTTATTGACATGATGACTTAAAACGAGGGACATTCCTCAATCTATGAGGAATACATCGTATGCTGAGGTTTGTCCCTCAAACCTTGTGAAAAAAACACAAAAAAGACAAAGGCATATAAAATTAATTGCAAATAAACCATAAAAATGAAGAAAGGAAGAAAATAGTAATGCCAAAAAGAAAAGATATAAAAACAGTACTTGTAATAGGATCTGGACCAATAGTTATTCGGACAAGCAGCAGAATTTGATTATGCAGGAACACAAGCATGTTTAGCATTAAAAGAAGAAGGATATAAAGTAATACTTGTAAACTCAAATCCTGCAACAATAATGACAGATGTAACTATTGCAGATAAAGTATATATGGAACCATTAACATTAGAGTATATTGCAAAAATAATAAGATATGAAAGACCAGATGCAATTCTTCCAGGAATAGGAGGACAAACTGGTTTAAATATAGCAATGCAATTATATAAAAAAGGAGTTTTACAAGAATGCCAAGTAGAATTACTTGGAACAGAAGCAGAAGCAATAGAACGTGCAGAAGATAGAGAAAAATTCAAAGCATTATGTGAGGAAATAGGAGAACCAGTATTAGAATCAATAATTGCACACTCAATAGAAGAAGGATTAGAAGCTGCTCACACTATTGGATATCCAGTAGTATTAAGACCAGCATTTACTCTAGGAGGAACAGGAGGAGGATTTGCAGATAATGATGAAGAACTAAAAGAAACAGTAAAACATGCAATAAAACTTTCACCAGTAGGACAAGTATTAGTAGAAAAAAGCATAAAAGGATATAAAGAAATAGAATATGAAGTAATAAGAGATGCAAATGATACAGCAATAACTGTATGTAACATGGAAAATTTAGATCCAGTTGGAGTGCATACAGGAGATTCAATTGTAGTTGCACCAAGTCAAACTTTAACAAACAAAGAATATCATTTATTAAGAGATAGTGCATTGAAAATAATAAGAGCATTAAAAATAGAAGGTGGATGTAATGTTCAATTTGCATTGGACCCACATTCATTTAAATATTATCTAATAGAAGTAAATCCAAGAGTATCTCGTTCATCAGCATTGGCATCAAAAGCAAGTGGATACCCTATAGCAAGGGTTTCAGCCAAAATTGCAGTAGGAATGAGATTAGATGAAATACAGCTTGCAAATACACCAGCAAGCTTTGAACCAACGCTTGATTATGTAGTATCTAAAATTGCAAGATTTCCATTTGATAAATTTGTACTTGCTTCAAATAAATTAAGTACACAAATGAAAGCAACTGGTGAAGTAATGAGTGTTGGAAGAACATTAGAGGAAAGTCTGCTAAAAGCTATTAGGTCATTGGAAACAGGTGTATGCCACATTTATATGAAGAAATTTGATAGTTTTGAAACAGAAGATTTAATGGAATATATAAAAGATGGAACGGATGATAGAATTTATGCGATAGCAGAACTTATAAGAAGAAAAACAGACTTAGGATTAATATATAATACTACTAAAATAGATATGTTCTTTTTACAAAAAATTAAAAATATTGTAAAAATGGAATATAAAGTAAAAGAAAATATTTGTAATATAGAAATATTAAAAGAAGCTAAAAAAATGGGATTTAGTGATAAATACATTGCAAAATTGTGGGAAAAGAAAGAAGAAGATATATATCTATTAAGAAAAAAAGAAAATATTTATCCTGTTTATAAAATGATAGATACTTGTGCTAGTGAATTTGAAAGCTATGTACCATATTTCTATTCTACATATGAACAAGAAAACGAATCAATAGTTAGTAATAAAAAGAAAATTATTGTATTAGGAGCAGGACCTATAAGAATTGGACAAGGTGTAGAATTTGATTATTCAACAGTACATGCAGTAAAAACAATAAAAGAAGCAGGATATGAAGCAATAATAATAAACAACAACCCAGAAACAGTATCTACAGATTATACAACAAGTGATAAGTTATATTTTGAACCATTAACTGTAGAAGATGTAATGAATATAATTGACTTAGAAAAACCAGAAGGTGTGGTTGCAGCACTTGGAGGACAAACAGCAATAAATCTTGCAATGCCACTTGCAAAACTTGGAGTAAAAATAATAGGAACAGATGTAGACGCAATAGAAAGAGCAGAAAACAGAGATAGCTTTGAAAAAGTTATGGAGAAATTAAAACTATTACAACCTAAAGGACAAGCTGTAACAAATATAAAAGATGGAATAAGAGTAGCAGAGGAAATAGGGTATCCTGTACTTGTAAGACCAAGCTTTGTATTAGGTGGAAGAGCAATGCAAATAGTTTCAAATAGAAAAGCCTTAGAAAAATATTTAAAATCAGCAGTTGAAATAAATACTAAGCAACCAGTATTAGTAGATAAATATATAATAGGAAAAGAATTAGAAGTAGATGCTGTATGTGATGGAAAAGATGTATTTGTACCAGGTATAATGGAACACGTTGAAAAAACAGGTATACATTCAGGGGATAGTATTAGCATTTATCCAACATTTAGTGTAAGTAAAAAGGCAAAACAGACAATATTAGATTATACAGTAAAAT
>CANRDJ010000041.1 GCA_947629355.1 uncultured Clostridia bacterium | reverse complement strand
ATATACTAAAATTTCTAAGGATGATTTTATGAATATAGATAAAAAATTAATAAAAGAAGCACTAAAATTTTATCAAATTAACGATATAACATATGCAGAAAAATGCGATAAATGTATAGAATTTATAGATAAAAATTCAAAAATGAAAAAGAAAGCGTACGAAATTTTAAATATTTTATATGGAAATAAAAACAATCAAATATCTGAATTATGGAAGATAAAAAATACAGAAGAGTTGTTTGGAAAAGACATTCATCCTTATATTACAAATGTTTTATTACTTTGTGGATACAAAATACATTTATCTAATATGAAAAAATATAAATTAGACGAAGAACAATGTTGTATTCACAAAAAAAGAGTAAGAGAAACACTTACTAATGATATTTATAAAAGAAATTATCAAGGCATAAGAATTTCTCAAATGTTATGGGGAGTATATTTTATTAATTTAAGGATAATTGAAGTTGGAAGACTACAATATGAGTTAGATAATTATAATCCAATAACTAAAAATGAAGAACTATGTATAAAAATACATATACCAGGTAGTGAAAGTTTAGATATTTATGATGTAGAACAATCATTAATAGATTCTAAAAGCGAAATAAAAAAATATTTTAATATAAATGACGTTAAGTATTATTGCGTTTCATGGATACTTAGTAGTCAAATAAGTAAGTTGGTAAAAACCAACTCAAATATAGCTAAATTTCAGAATATGTTTGATATAATTGAAGGAGAAAACTGTATTGATGATATTCTAAATTTTGTTTATAATATAGATAATTTTACAAACTATAATGAATTGCCAGAAGATACTTCTTTACAAAGAAACATAAAAGAGTATTTATTAAGTGGACAAATTATAAAAATAGGTATAGGAACTTTAAAGTAAATTATTTTAAGGGAGATTAAAATGGAAGATTTAACAGAAGTATATAATGAACTTATAATGGAGCATAGTATGAATTCCTATAATAAAAAGGAATTAAAAGATGCAGATTATTCAGAAATGGGACATAATCCAAATTGTGGAGATGAAATAAAACTTCAAATGAAATTAGATGGAAATGTTATAAAAGATATGGCATTTGTAGGACATGGATGTGCAATTTCTCAGGCTTCTACATCTATAATGATAGATACTTTAAAGGGGAAAACCTTAAGCGAAGCAAAAGAAATTATAAAAACATTTATTGGTATGATAAAAAGAGAAATAACAGATGAAAAAGAACTTGAAAAATTAGAAGATGCAATTGCTTTTAAAAATGTATCAAATATGCCAGCAAGGGTAAAATGTGCTCTTCTTGCATGGCACACGATAGAAAATATGATAGATAAAAAATAAGAATAATTCTAAAAACTATTTTTGTTGTTGTACACAATAAACAAATAATATGTAAATTAGTTATTAAAAAATTATCAATATTTATTGCAAAAATTAATATTGAGAAGTATAATAAATATAATTAAAAAGATTCTAATAATATTCTAAAATAAGTTAAATAATTATAGTAGAAATTGCATTTGACAATGACCTTAATGAAGCAATCCTAGAAGAACTAAAAAACAAATGAGAGGGAAAAAACAAATGAAAGAAAAGAACATAAAACTAAATGAAAATACCGTAAAGGAGATATTGGTAAGAAATACTAATAAAGAATACAAAATTAAGTTTAAAGACCACAAAGGAATAACACTAATAGCATTAATAATAACCATAATATTAATGATAATATTAGTAGGAGTGTCAATAATATTAGCATTAAAAGGGGGATTATTTTCCACATCAAAAAAAGCTAAAAATAACACGCAAAGAGCAATAAATGAAGAACATTTTTTAGCAAATGGAAGAGTAAAAATAAATGAAATATGGTATAATTCAATAGAAGACTATCTAGCAGGAAATAAATCAAATAACCAATATGATACACCAATAGAATTACCAGAAGGAATAAAAGTGGGAGACTACGTAAATTACACACCAGATATAGGAGAGTATAAGGTGGCAAATAGTCAATATGGTTCAGGATATGATTCGGTTCAAACATTTACAACAGAAACGGGAGAAAATGCTCTAAAGTGGAGAATACTATCAATAGACGAAGAAACAGGAAAAATAGAATTAGTATCAGAAAAAGTAGGACAGGCTACAACAAACTTATGTTTAAAAGGAGTAGACGGATATAATCATGGAGTAGATATTTTAAATGATTTATGTAAAACCTTATATAGCAAGACAATAGATGGAAATGAAATAGCAGTAGGAAGAAGTTTAAATGTAGAAGATATAAATGCAAAAATAAAAGGTATTTATCTTGCAGATTCAGCTATTGGTTCATCGTCTTATAATTATAATGATAAAATTAAAATTAGTACTAAATATTCTGAAGTGAAAAATAGAAAATATCCAAATCTATATGCAAAAGAAGATGGATATTATGATGAAGAAGCAAAACAAGAAGGAGGAATAAGCGAAAGTACAGGACTAAATGACGGAGTGGTAAATGACGAAAAAGTAACAGAATATAAAACAGTAACAGGATATACAGATGACTATGATTTTGTGGCAAACAAACCAAAAAAAGATATATATGTAACACACACATATTACATTTGTACTCTAGAGAATTATTTAAATGACGACTTAGGAATAAATAAAGCACCAAAAGGATTAATAAATGTAAAAGAATCTTATTGGTTGGCTTCTCGTAGTGTCAGCATTGGCTCTTATGGTATTGACTGGAGAATTCGTAATGTTGATACTAATCGGTGTTTTGAACAACTTCCGGTTTGTTCGGTTCTTATGGTAATGTTAATAATCAACAACTAGCAGTTCGCCCTGTAGTTTCGCTAGAGTCTAATTTCCAAATAACATATGACACAATTAAATCTAATGATGCTGTAACATATTGGGATTTAACCTTCTAAATTAATAAATAAAACAATAATTTTACATGTGAATTTGTGTAAAAAGGCGAAATACTAAATTTTGTTTACTTTTATTGATTATTATAAATTATAAGGTTATAAATTTTTATTAAGAATATTATATTTACGAAATGAACTCTTTAATAATAGGGGTCATTTCTTTTATTTTACTTTTATATAAATAATTTGTGTTAGCTAAAAAACAAAATACAATATGGACATTTTAATAAAAATGAATTAAAATATATGTATAATAAAAATATAATTTAGAAAGGGGACATTTATGAATATATGGCATGATATAAAACAACAAAGAATAAAACCAAGTGAATTTATAGCAGTTATTGAAATAACAAAAGGCGGGAAAAATAAATATGAATTAGATAAAGAAACAGGAATGCTAAGGCTAGATAGAGTATTATATACAGCAACACATTATCCTGCAAATTATGGATTTATTCCAAGAACGTATGCAGATGATAATGACCCTTTAGATGTTTTAGTATTATGTCAAGAAAATATAGATCCAATGACACTTGTAGAATGTTATCCAATAGGTATCATAAATATGATAGATTCAGAGCAAAATGATGAAAAAATAATTGCTATTGCAAAAAAAGATCCATTTTTAAATATGTATAAAGATATATCAGAGCTTCCAAATCATATTTCATCAGAGATAATGCATTTTTTTGAAGTATATAAACAATTAGAAAACAAACAAACAGTAGTAGAAAAAGTGTTAGGAAGAGAAGACGCAGAAAGAATTATACAAAAAGCAATAGATAATTATAATGAAAAATTTACAAATTAAGGAGAAAAACATAAATGATTGGAAAAATATTATTTAGTTTAATATCATTTTTACTTTTTACATATATATTTATATTTAAACTTATAAAAAAGAATGATACCACATATTTAGTAATTATTATAAGCCAGGCAATAGGAATATTGCTTAACTTAATACAAATATTATTTAATGTATTAACTGGGCGTTTTTTTAACATTATAGATTATATATTGTGCATAATAATTCCTAGTATAGTACTAATTATAGAAATGAAAGGAATTAATTTCAGTGAATTAATAAACATAGGTATAAGTAGAATTTTTATAATTTTAGGTAATAGAAAAAAAGCTAAAGAAATTTTAATAAACTTAGTTGTAAAATATGATAAAAGTTATAATGGGCATAAGATACTCGCAGAGATATATGAAAAAGAAGGTGGAATGAGAAAAGCAATTGATGAGTATGTAAAGGCTTTAGATATAAGGAGTAATGATTATAAATCATACTTTAAAATATCAAAATTATTAAATGAATTAGATAAAAAAGATGAAGCGATAGAAATGCTAACTATATTATCAAAGAAAAAACCAGAATTATACGAATCTAATGCAATGTTGGGAGATTTATTAATTGAGAAGGAAAGATTTAAAGAAGCAATAAATATTTATATTCAAGCAATTAAATATAATCCAGAAAGTGCTGAATTATATTATAATCTAGGAATAGCATATGCAAGAACAAATGAATTTCTTTTTGCAAGGGATTCTTTTTCAAAAGCAGTTGAATTAGATAATACCTTATATAATGCATATTATAGATTGGGGCAGATTTCTTTATTATATAGAGATATAAATGAAGCACAACAATACTTTATGCAAGGAATGTATGGTGAAACTGAATGTAAATCATTTTATCAATTAGCAAAAATATATATGATAAAAAACGAAAAAACAAAGGCAATAATGTTTTTAAATAAAGCAATAGAAATTAGAAATGAATTTTATGAAAAGGCATTAGAAGAACCAATATTTTTTCCTATAAAAAATCAGATAGTTAAATCAAAAAGCGATGTAGAATATATAGAATCTAAAAAGGAAAAAGATATTTCAGATTATCTAGACAATACATATTTTCTTACAAAAATTCTAGACAAAAAGAAAAATTCTAAAAACCAAAAAAGAAAATTCAATATATAAGGTTATAAAAAAAATAGTTTTTAATAAGATTTAATATAGATATAAAAGAAAAGCGAGTGATGTTTTGAATAAGAGTATAGGTATATTAGGTGGAGATTTAAGAATTATATATTTAGCTAAAATCCTTGCAAAAGAGGGATATAATGTTTACACATATGGAATAGAAAATTATAAATTTTTTAATAGCAATATAGTAAAGTGTAAGACAGTGAACAAAATATCTGAATTTTGTAATAATATAATAAGCGGAATACCACTTTCTAAAGACGGAATATTCTTAAATGCTCCATTTGCTGATAAGAAAATAGATATAAGTTCTACGTTGAAAGAGTTAAATAATAAAACACTAATAGCAGGAGCTATAAAAGAAGAAATAAAAGAAGAGGCATCTATTAATAAAGTAGATATAATGGATTTGATGGAAGATGAAGGACTTACAATTATGAATATAATTCCAACGGTAGAGGGGGCTATTCAAATAGCAATGGAGAATACCGAATTTACTATTCATAATAGCAAATGCCTAGTATTAGGATTTGGAAGGATAGGTAAATTATTATCTAAACAATTAAGATGCTTAGGAGCAAATGTAGGATGTATGGCTAGAAAAGAAAAAGATTTAGCTTGGATTAGGGCATGTGGTTATAAAGAAGTTCATATAGATAATCTTAATAAAAGTTTATATGAATACGATATTATTTTTAATACTATACCATCATTAATATTGGATAATGAAAAATTGGAAATATTAAAAAATAAAAATACTAATGTTACAATAATAGATTTAGCATCTAATCCTGGAGGGGTAGATTTTGTAAGAGCAAAGGAATATAATATAAAAACAATTCATAGTTTAGGATTACCAGGAAAAGTTGCACCAATTACTGCTGCAAAATATATAAAAGAAACATTAGAAAAAATATTAAATTAGAAAAGAGGAAAATTTAAATGACAATAATACAATCAATTATATTAGGAATAGTTCAAGGACTAACAGAACTTTTACCAATATCAAGTTCTGCACATTTATTTCTTATACCATGGATTTTTAATTGGGAAGTTCCAGAATCATTTGATGTAGCTTTGCATTTTGGAACGTTACTTGCAATAGGAATATTCTTTTTCAAGGATTGGATAGAGCTAATAGTAGGGCGGATATAATTTAGTTGTGAAAAAAGAAAAAACAACAGAAGGAAGAATGTTTTGGTACATAGTAGTTGCTACATTACCAGGAGGAATTATAGGGTTTATATTAGATAAATATGCAGAAGAGTTATTAACAAAACCTATTATAATAGCAATAGCACTAATAATTATGGGTATAATATTATATTTAATTGATAAGAACGCAAAAAAACAAACTGATTATAAAGATATGACATTTAAACAAACATTTATAATAGGATTATCACAAGCCTTAGCTTTTATACCAGGAGTATCAAGATCTGGAATTACAATGACTACAGGAAGAGCATTAGGAGTAAAAAGAGAAGCGGTTGCAAAATATTCATTTATGCTATCTGCACCAATAGTTTTAGCAGCAACAATATTTAAACTAAAAGATTTTATAGAATATTTTTTAGTAGCAGACATTACAGGGATGATAGCTTTTGCAATGGGTGTAATAATTAGTTTTATTGTAGGAATGATAGTAATAAAGTTCCTATTAGATTACTTGAAAAAAGGAAGCTTTAAAGTATTTGCAATTTATAGAATAATAGTAGGAATAATAGTAATTGCTATTTGTGTAATTAAATAAAAATAAAAAAGCACACATTTTTTATCGATGTGTGCTTTTAGCTGATAAATATATATTAACTTAATATTTTTCTTCCTATTTCTGTAACTGTACCTGCACCTACAGTTAAAACAATATCATTAGGGCAAGCTCTTTCACGTATAAATTTTGCTATGTCATCAAAAGATGATATATATATAGCAGTCTTTCCTAATGAATGAATTTTATCTACTAAATCTTGTGAAGATATATTGTATGTATTTGTTTCTCTTGCTGCATATATATCTGTGACTATAACATTATCAAAATTTGTTAATACTTTTGCAAAATCATCAAGAAGATTTTGTGTTCTGCTATATGTATGAGGTTGAAATATAATCCAAGATTGACGATATTTTTTATTTTTCAATGCATTATAAGTTGCAAGTATTTCACTAGGATGATGTGCATAATCATCATAAATGTCAATATTTTGATATGATCCAACTAATTCAAATCTACGATTTGCCCCAGTGAATTTTAAAAGGGCAGATTTAATATCGTATTTATTAATCCCATATTCAAAACAAAGTGCAATACATGCAAGAGCATTTAATACATTGTGTTTTCCTGGAACAGATAATTTAATTTCTGAAAAATAGCTATTATTATGATAGACATCAAATTTAGCAAAACCTTTGTCATCAAAAAGTATATTTCTTGCAATAAAATTTGCCTTATCATTTTCAATAGAAAATGTTACTACTTTGGCATCTGTAAAAGAACGGAGTGCTAAACAATTTATATCATCTGCATTTAAAACTAATAATCCATCATAGGGAAGAAGGGCAACATATTTTGAAAAAGCCTTTTTTATATTATCTAAATTTTTAAAGTAATCTAAATGGTCATTATCAATGTTTAGAACTATCGTAGATTTAGGACTAAACTTTAAAAAGCTTTCAACATATTCGCACGACTCCAATATAAAATAATCACTGTTTCCAACTCTATTATTTCCGTTAATCTGTTTTAATATTGCACCTACCTGTATTGTAGGATCGAGTTCTGCTTCTAAAAAACATAGAGAAACCATTGAAGTTGTAGTTGTTTTTCCATGTGTTCCTGCTATACCAATAGTATCTTTATATATTCTTGTTATATATCCAACAAAGTCAGATCTTTCAACAGTAGTAATGTTATTATTTCTTGCTTCCACAAGTTCAGGATCATCATGTTTTATTGCAGCAGAATAAACAACAAGATCAGCCTTTTTTACTAAATTTGTTTCATGTCCTATAGAAACAAAAATTCCATGACTTGATAATCTGTCTGTAATTTTACTTCTAGTAATGTCAGATCCAGTAACAAATATTCCGAAAGTTACGAAGAATTTCTGCTATACCGCTCATGCTTATGCCACCAATACCAATCATATGTATATGTTTATATTTTTTTAAATTATCTATATTTGTATTAAAGTTAATCATTTTAGTTACTACCGCCTTTCTTTTCGAAAGAATTATATATGTAAAATAAAAAAAATTCAATATTTTTAAGTAAAAATAATAAATTGGTATATAATATGTAATGAGATTAAAAAATGTGAAATGAGGAGTTAATAAAGAAAAAGACTATTTTATTAAAATAATATTGTAAAATAAAGAAGGAAAAAAACATTTTTTGGCGAATATAATATATGTACATAATAAAACATGTATAATATATAAAACATTGGAAGGCGGTGCACATTAATGCAAATAACAGATGTACGTTTAAGAAAAGTAAATTCAGAAAACAGAATGAAAGCTGTTGCTTCTGTAACATTCG
>CANRDJ010000040.1 GCA_947629355.1 uncultured Clostridia bacterium | reverse complement strand
TAAAAACCTAATTTCATAAGTGTACTTTGCAAAAGTTCGACCATTGGCCCAGTAGACCCTAAACGTAAAGTTTCCATTAAATCACCTATAATATTATATTAAAATAATATATTTTTATGATATAATATAATTATAAAAAACATATTTATAGGAGGAGAAATGGAAAAACAAGATATATTAAAAAAAGTAGATCACACACTTCTTAATCAAACTGCTAAGTGGGAAGATATTAAAAAAATATGTGATGATGGAATTAAATTTAACGTAGCATCTGTCTGTATTCCACCATGCTATGTAGAAGAAGCAAAAAAATATGTAGGACATAAGATAAAAGTATGCACAGTAATTGGATTTCCAAATGGATATTGTACTACAAATGTAAAAGTTTATGAAACATTAAATGCAATAGAAAACGGAGCAGATGAAATTGATATGGTTATAAACATAGGATATTTAAAGGATAAAAAATATGACTATATCGAAAATGAAATAAAAAAAGTAAAAAGCGTATGTGGAGATAAAATTTTAAAAGTTATTATTGAGACATGTCTACTTACAGAAGAAGAAAAAATAAAAATGTATGAAATAGTAGATAAATCAGGTGCAGATTATATAAAAACTTCTACAGGATTTTCTAGTAATGGAGCTACTTTTGAAGATATTAAATTATTTAAGGAAAATTTAAAAGGAAGCAAATTAAAAATAAAAGCTGCAGGAGGAATAAAATCATTTGAAGATGCAGAAGAATTTATAAAACTTGGAGCCGATAGATTAGGCACAAGTAGATTAGTAAAATTAATGTAGGGAAAAAGGGGGCTGACCCCTTTTTCCCTATTGAAGTATAATTTTTTGAATATGTATTGAAAAGCATGATGTTTTTTGATAAAATTAGACAAAATAGAGTAGAAGGTAAGTAGTTAAGTGTTGCTAAACGGGAAGTTGTTAGCAAACGAAAGAGCCAAAATAGAGAGGCTTTGCTGACTTATTTTCGCATTCCGCTATTAAACAAAGAATTATCTTTATTGAAAACGGAAGCTCCAAAAAAAAGATAGGGGGGCTTTTTATTATGACTAAATTAACATTAACCAAAAGCAAAAAAATTATTTTATCTGCAATGCTATTAAGCATTTTATTAGTTCTATCAAGATTTTTATCTATCAAATCATCATTCTTGGTAATTAGTTTTAGCTTTATTCCAATGATGCTTGCAGGAATTTATTTACGGTCCTAAATATTCTGCAATAATTGCAGGACTTGGAGATTTAATTGGGGCAATTCTTTTTCCATTTGGTCCATACTTTCCAGGATTTACAATATCATCTGCTTTAATGGGATTAGTTTATGGGATATTCTTATACAAAAAACCAGGAGAAGAAAGAAAGGATTTTAAATTTATTATTCAATTAATTATTAGTAGTGTTATTGTACTGGGAGTAATAAAAATACTATTAGAAGCGGCATTTTTAAATGTGCTATATGGGAAAGCATATTTTGCAGTTATTGCATCAAGGTTAGCAACAGAGGCTATAATGCTTCCAATTCAAGTAGTTATAATATTTTTACTTGAAAAAGCACTTAGACCATTTGTCAAAAAATATTTATACAAGGAAGAAGAAATTGGTATTGATGAATATTTAAATACATTTGATAAATTTACAAAAGACCCAAATTTAAATGCTATGAAATATATAATGGAAAAGTTTGATAATCCTGAAAAACAAACGAAGTTTATACACGTTTCAGGAACAAATGGAAAAGGAAGTATATGTGAAATGCTTGCAAGCATTTTGAATAATACAGAATATAAAGTCGGTAAATTTATATCTCCACATTTAATAAAATTTAATGACGGTATATGGATTAATAATAAACAAATATCAGATGACGAGGTAAAAGAAATATTACTTCCATTGTCAAAAGTAATAGAAGAATATAATAAAACGCATAAAGTACCAGTTAAATGGTTTGAAGCAATTACTTCTCTTGCAATTATATATTTTGCAAAACAAAAATGTGATTTAGTAGTTTTAGAAACAGGACTTGGAGGGCTAACTGATTGCACTAATATAGTAAATGGAGAAATTGCAGTAATTGGAAATATTGGATATGACCACGTAGATATATTAGGTAATAATATTTTAGATATTGCAAAACACAAGGCAGGAATCATTAAAAATAATTCTGATACAGTAATTGTTAAACAAGATGAAATAATGCAGGTTATAGAAGAAGAGTGCAAAAATAAAAATAGCAAATTACATGTAATAGAAAAAGAAGACGTAACAAATTATTCATATAATACTGACATGCAAAAATTTGATTATAAAAACTATAAAGATATAGAAATAAATTTAAAAGGCAAAGCTCAAATATACAATACTGCAGAGGTATTAGAGGTTATAGATGTTCTAAAAGAAAAAGGATATAAAATTTCAAATGAAGCAATATATAATGGACTAAAAACAGTAATACATAAAGCAAGATTAGAAACTTTAAGTAAAGATCCTTTAATTATATTTGACGGTGGACACAATGAGAATGCTATTAAAAATTTAAAAGATAATATTAATCAATATTATCCAGATAATAAAAAAGTATATATTATATCAATTTTAAAAACGAAGGATTATAAAACAATTATAAAAAATATATGTGAAGATAAAAATGCAATTTTCTTTTTCACAAGTGGAACAGGCGATAAAAGATATTTATCTAAACACAAATTATACAAAGAGGCTAAGAAATATTTAAATGATGTAAATATGTATGAAGAAGAATTAGAAGATGCAATAAACATCTCTAAAAAAGTATATAATGATAGAACGATCTTAATATTAGGTAGTTTCTATGTTTACAAAAAAGTAATAGAGGTTTTAGACAATGATTAAATTACAAGATGTTAATTTTAAATATAAAAATATAAAAGATGTATTAAAAGATATAAATTTAGAAATAAAAGAAGGAGAGTTTATTAGTATAATAGGAAAGAACGGCTCTCGGAAAATCTACTATAGCTAAAATTATTTCTGGATTAGAAAAACCAAATAATGGACAAGTTCTTGTAGATGAAATTGATACGCGAAACAAAAAAGATTTCTTAAAGATTAGAAAAAAAATTGGAGTAGTATTTCAAAACCCAGAAAATCAAATTTTATTTAATAATGTTTTTGATGATATTGCATTTACAATGAAGAATTTGGGAATAGAAAATTATCAAGAGAAAATAGAAAATTCTTTAAAAAAATTAGATATGCAAGATTTTTTAAATAGTGAAAGTTATGATTTATCAATGGGACAAAAACAGCGTGTAACTATAGCAGGAGTCGTTGCAACAAATCCTAAATATATAGTATTAGATGAACCTACAACGATGATAGATTCAGAGGGCAAAGAAGACGTATATAATATGGTGAAAGAATTAAACAAACAAGGTTATACAATTATTTATATAACCAACTTTATAGACGAAATATTAATGGCAGATAAAATAGTTGTAATAGAAGAAGGAAATATAATTAATAATTTTGAAAAAAAGGATATTTTAAATCAAATAGATTTTTTAAAAGAGCATGAAATTAAAATACCATATATTGTAGAGTTAGTATATAAATTAAAAAATAAAGGTATAGATATAGAAATAGAGAATTGGGACAAAAAAGAAATCCTCGATAAAATAGTAGAGGTGGCAAAATGAAAAATTTAATCAAATTTATTTTATTTTTAATCTATACAATAGGAATATTTTTTATAAAAAATTATATTGTAATTTCTCTAATTGCAGTATTTAATATAATACTTATGATTATACTAAAAATTAATATACAAATAGCAATAAAAAATTTAATAAAATTATTGCCATTTATACTATTTACAGCAGTTGTAAACATATTATTTGCAGATATGCAGTTTGCAATATTAATAGGAATAAGACTCGTGCTAGTTTGCAATTTAAGCTATATATTTGGAAGAACAATTTCATATACAGAATTTGGGGATGTAATAGAAAAAATAATGTATCCACTAAAAATATTTGGAGTAAATCCAAAAGAAATTGGACTTGTAATAACAATTGCACTTTCCTTTGTTCCAATAATGAAAGATGAAGTATTACAAATAAAAAATGTATTAAAAGTTAAAGGAATAAAACCAACGAACTTTAATTTAATAAAAAATTCAAGTCTAATATTTAAGCCATTTTTTATATCAGTACTCCAAAGAATTAATGAAGTAGAAGTATCACTAAAAGCAAAAGCATGGCAAGAATAAAATGTAAAAAAATGGAAGGAAAGTATTGAATAATACTTTCCTTTGTTATATAATAAAAACAGTTTAAATCTAAAATTTTTTTCTGTAAGCAAATCGCTTATAAATTTCCAAAAAAGAAGGTAATAAAATGATATCAATGGTAAAAAGTATGTGTCTTCATGGGTTAGAAGGATATCCCATAGAAGTACAAGTAGATGTATCAGGAGGACTTCCATGTTTTGAAATAGTAGGACTTCCAGATACAAGCATAAGAGAAGCAAAAGAAAGAGTTAAAACTGCAATAAAAAATTCAGGCTTTGAGTTGCAAAGCAGAAGGATTGTAGTTAATTTAGCACCAGCAAATACTAAAAAAGAGGGATCATATTTAGATTTGCCCATAGCAATAGCAATTCTTTTAAATATAGGAGAAATACAAAATCAAAATTTAGAAAACATCATATTTATAGGTGAATTATCATTAGATGGAAAAATTAATAAAATAAATGGAGTACTGCCTATATGCATAGAAGCAAGGAGTTTAGGAATAGAAAAGGTTATTGTGCCTTACGAAAATAGCAATGAAGCAGCAATTGTAGAAGGCATTGATGTAATAGGAGTAAAAACTCTTGAAGAAGTAGTAAATTATCTAAATGGGGTAATTGATTTAAAACCAAATAAAATAGATGTAAAATCATATTTTGAACAAAATAATAAATATATTTTAGATTTTTCAGAAGTTAAAGGGCAAGAAAATATAAAAAGGGCATTGGAAGTATCTGCAGCAGGTGGACACAACTGTCTTTTAATTGGAAGCCCAGGTTCGCGGTAAAACAATGATGGCAAGAAGAATACCAACAATTCTGCCAGATTTAACATTTGAAGAGGCATTAGAAACAACAAAAATACATAGTATAGCAGGAACTCTACCAAAGGATACGCCAATAATAACTACTAGACCATTTAGAGCTCCACATCATACAGTATCAGCAGTTTCACTTGCTGGCGGTGGAAAAATTCCAAAACCAGGAGAAATAAGTTTGGCACATTATGGAGTATTATTTTTAGATGAATTGCCGGAATTTAATAAACAAACATTAGAGGTAATGAGAGGACCATTAGAAGATAGAGTAATTACAATATCAAGAGTAAATGCAACACTTACATATCCATGTAATTTTATGTTTGTTGCTTCAATGAATCCATGCAGTTGTGGTTTTTATGGTTCAAAAGAAAAAGAATGCACTTGTTCTCCACAGTCTATTTCTAGATATATGAATAAAATAAGTGGTCCGTTATTAGATAGAATAGATATTCAAATAGAAGTAACACCTGTTAAATATCAAAAATTAGATGATGATAGCTATGTAGAAACTTCAAGCCAAATAAGGGAAAGAGTAAATAAAGCAAGAAAAGTACAAATAGAAAGATATAAAAATGAAAGAATATACTCAAATGCAGAGCTTACACCAAAGTTAACACAAAAATATTGTAAATTAGATGTAGCAAGTAGAAATTTATTGCAAAAAGCATTTGAAAAATTGGGATTAAGTGCAAGAGCTTATGGAAGAATATTAAAAGTTGCAAGAACCATTGCAGATTTAGAAGCAAGTACTGATATTAAACAAAATCATATTGCAGAAGCAATTCAATATAGAAGTTTAGATAAAAAATATTGGAAAAATTAGAGGCAAAAAATGCAAGATTATATAGAGATAAATATAAAAGATGAAACATATCCCAATAAATTAAAAGAAATAAAAATTACACCAAAGAAATTATATATGAGAGGAAATTATAGCTTACTTAATAAAACTGCAATTGCAATAGTAGGCTCAAGAGAGTGCACGAGTTATGGATTTAAGATGGCGTATGAATTTGCAAAAGAATTATCAAAAAAGGATATATGTATAATAAGTGGTCTAGCAGAAGGAATTGATACAGCTTCACATTTAGGAGGAATGCATCAAATTGGAAATACAATCGCAGTACTTGGAGCAGGACTCAATAATATTTTTCCAGAAGAAAATAAACTTTTAGCAGAGTCTATAATAAATAATAATGGACTTATAATTACTGAATATGGACTATATGGAGAAGTAAATTCTCAAAATTTTCCTAAAAGAAATAGAATAATGAGCGCACTTGCAGAGCGGAGTGCTAGTAATAGAAGCAAAAAACAAAAGCGGAACATTAATTACTGTAAAATATGCTAAAGAGCAAGGGAAAAAATTATTCTGTTTGCCTGGTAATATTGATATTAAAAATAGTAGTGGCACAAATAAATTATTAAAAGAAAATGCAAAATTAGTAACAAACTTAGAAGACATTTTAGTTGAAATAACACAAAAACAGGACAGTATAAAAAATGAATCAGAAATAAATAGCGAATATAAAAAAGTATATGATGTATTAACTAGTTTTCCAATACACATAAACGAAATATGTAAAAAGGTAGGAACTTCAATAGCAGAGGTTAATCAAATAATTACGATGTTAGAGATAGAAGGATTAATAAAAAGCCTTCCTAATAATGAATATATAAAGGGGTAAAAATGTATATAAAAAAAGAAACTGGAAATTTAGGTGAAAATATAGCAGAGCATTATCTGAAACAGAAAGGATATATAATATTAGATAAAAATTTTGGATGTAGGCAAGGAGAAATAGATATAATTGCAAAAGATAGAAAAGAAATAGTATTTATCGAAGTAAAAACAAGAACAAGCAGTAAGTATGGAGCACCTTCAGAAGCGGTAAATAAAATAAAACAAAAACACATGCTTAAAAGTATAAAATATTATTTATATATTAAAAATTTAGCCGAAGAATTTATACGAATTGATGTGATAGAAATATATATAAAAGATAATATATATAAAGTAAATCATATTAAACAAGCATTTGAAGGATAAATATAAAAAGATATTGACATCGTGTCAGAATTAGTATATTATAATACTGACAATGTGTCAGAGGAGGGAAGAAAATATGGAAATTAAATCAGCAGATGAAAGAAAAAATGAAATTATAAATGCATGCGAAGAATTATATAAAACAAAAAGTTTTAAAGAAATAACACTAAAAGATATAAGCGAAAAGACATCATTTTCAAGGCCTTCTATATATAACTACTTTCAAACAAAAGAAGAAATATTTCTGTCCCTTTTAAAAAGAGAATATGAAAGATGGATAAAAGATTTAGAAGATATATATACTAAAAATAACAAATTAAAAAAAGAAGAGTTTGCAAAACAAATTGCAAAAACGATTGAAAAAAGAGAGCAGTTATTAAAATTGCTTTCAATGAACTTATATGATATGGAAGAAAATAGTCGTATAGAGCAGTTAGTGGATTTTAAGAAAAGCTATGGGGAATCGCTAAAATCAATTAAAAAGTGCTTAGGTAAATTCTTTAAAAAAATGAAAGAGGAAGAAAAAGAAAGATTTATCTTTTCATTTTTCCCATTAATGTATGGAATATATCCATATACTTGTGCTACAGATAAGCAAAAAGAAGCTATGAAAAATGCACAAGTTCCATTCAAATTTTTTTCAATATATGAAATGGCTTATGAAAGTATAATAAAATTATTATAAATTAAAGTAAAGGGGGGAAATACTTAAATATTATTAACAAGAAGCCTATAAAATAGGGAAAATATTTAAGAAAGAGGGAATTTATTATGAATAAAGTTTTAGTAACATATTTTTCAGCAAGTGGTGTAACAAGAAGTGTTGCACAGAATATTGCAGATAGTATAGGAGGAGATTTATTTGAAATTAGAGCAAAGAGACCTTATACAGAACAAGACTTAAATTGGAATGACAAAAACAGTAGGTCAAGTTTAGAGATGAATGATAAATCTTCAAGACCAGAAATCGAAGCAACATTAAATAAATTAGATGAATATGAAACAATCTTAATAGGATTTCCAGTATGGTGGTACACAGCTCCTACTATTATCAATACATTTATTGAAAGTTTAGATTTATCAGGTAAAGCTTTAATTCCTTTCTGCACATCAGGTGGAACTGGAATAAGTGGATGTGAAAGAGATTTAAGAAATGAATATCCTGAGTATAATTGGAAAGAAGGAAAAAGATTTACAGGCAATGAATCAAAAGAATTTATTAAAAATTGGATTGGAGGTTAAAATGGAATTTGAGAAAGTTATTAGAGAAAGATTTGCAGTTAGAAAATTTAAAAATGATGAGATTCAAGATGAACTAATAAATAAAATATTAGAGGCAGGAAATTTAGCACCTACCGCAAAAAATAAACAACCACAAAAAATATATGTAGTTAAATCTAAAGAGGGATTAGAAAAAATAGATAAAGCAAGTCCATGTAGATATAATGCACCAGTTTGTATAATTGTAGCAAGTGATAAAAATATTGCATGGTCAAAAGATAATTATTCAACTTATGAAATGGATGCTTGTATAGTAGCTACTCACATGATGTTAGAAGCTACAAATGTAGGCGTAGATAATATATGGATAGAAATGTTTGATAAAAATATTTTAAAACAAGAATTTAATTTGGAAGCAAATATTGAGCCAATATGTCTTATTCCATTGGGATATAAAACTGATGATTGCAAACCTTCACCTATGCACAATACTAGAAAAAATCTATCAGAAACTGTTGAATATAAATAAAATTATTTGAGGTGATATGAAAATGAGTTTAATAGTTAATATATATTATACAGGGAAAAATAGTAGTGCCAGAAAATTTGCTGAAGAAATGATGTCTAGTGGTATTGTTGATAGAGTGCGTAGCGAAGAAGGCAATGAACGATATGAATATTTTTTCCCAATG
>CANRDJ010000039.1 GCA_947629355.1 uncultured Clostridia bacterium | reverse complement strand
TGAATCAGATCCATTTGCTAAACTTGACCAAAATGGTGTTGGAAAATTAGTAAAAATGGCAGCTGAAAAAGGAAGAGAAACAAGACCAAACATTAAACTTGGTATATGTGGAGAACATGGTGGAGAACCATCAAGTGTTGAGTTCTGCCACAATGTAGGATTAAACTACGTATCATGTTCACCATTTAGAGTTCCAATCGCAAGACTAGCAGCAGCTCAAGCAGCTTTAAAATCTAAAAATGCTTAAATAATAATTAAACAAATAAAGTAAAAAGTAGACAATAAAGTCTACTTTTTTACTTTGTAATATAGCTACTTATTATTATTTTTTTGAAGAAGAATTATACAAATCGCTTTCATATAAATCATCTATATATACATCTTTTTCTTGAGAACCATCTAAAAATCCAATCCTAGCAATGTCATCATGAACTTCTTGTATCCAGACAGGCTTTTCATTGTAGTAAACCTCATTTAGTTGTCTATGATTTAAAATTTCATTAACTCTTTTTTTATTCATATATGTACCTCCTTCAAAACTTGAAGAGCTTTTTAGCTTTAATTTTCCACTCTTCGCTTTTATTTAATAACAGTATATCCAAAAAACTGAAAAAAATACTTGATAATATGTTATTTAAATTATATAATCATTATGTGAAAATATAAAATTAAATAAGATACTAATGAGAAAGGGGAAAATATGAAAGAAAAAATTATAAATTTTAAAAATAAGGTTGTAAAATTTTTGGTAAATACAAAAAATAAAATTTCTGCATTTGCTATGGCTAATAAAAAATTATCTATAATTATTGCTACAGTACTAATAATTATTATAATTTTAAGTATAATTATTGCATGTAACAAAACAGAAGTAGGAAATACAAGTGGAAACCTAAACAATTCAGGATTTTCTGTGGAGAAGAATGGATGGGTTTATTATTTAGGACTTAAAGATAGCAATACTGATGGTATTTATAAAATTAAAGCAAATGGTAATAAAAAAGAAAAAATAAGTTCAGATTATGGGCTTTACTTAAATAAATCAGGAAAGTTTATATATTATTTAGATAGGACATCAGGCAATTACAATATTGCTAAAATGAAAACTAATGGTGATAAAAAAGAAACTATTGTAGAAAATGTTGATGCAGCAAAAATTACAGTTGTAGATAATTGGATATATTATTTTAAAGAAGCTAAATTTTATAGAGTTAAGACTAATGGTGAAAATAAGCAAATATTATCAGAAAAATCAATTGATAATTATGAAATTGTAGGAAAATGGATTTATTATTCATATATTAATGATGGGAAATATATTATTTCAAAAATGAAAACTAATGGAAAGGATGTTACAAAAATAGATGCGGATTCAGCAAGGATGTTTTTTGTAAAAGGTAATAATATATACTACATATATGAAAAGTATAATGAAGAAGAATTTAAATATAACTATGAACTTTATAAAGTAAAAACAAATGGTAAAAATAAAGAGAAAATAGTAGATATAGACGGTGAAATTAAACTAAGTACTATGAATTTTAATGGAGATAAAATTTTCTATACAAAAGAAGATGAAGATAGTAACTTATATATTTATAGCATAGAGTTAAATGGAAAAACTGAGACAAAAATAACTGAAATACAGGGGTATTCTACTATAATAAACTTACATAATGGATGGATTTACTTTACAGACCAAAATGACGATGGAGATAGTCAAATGTATAGAATAAAAATAAATGGCAAGGATAAACAAGAATTATCATTTTAAAATTAAGATTTAACAATTTTAAGGTTGCAAATTTTGCAACCTTAAAATATGTAGAGTAAGGAGGAAATACATGCAGATATTTTATAAAAATAAGAATACAATAATAGACGTTAAAAATGATTTAAAAGTTGCGAATATATTTAAAAAAGAGATTGAAGAAAGCAATAATGAAATAATAGCATGTAAATTTAATAATGAAGTAAAGGAACTAAGTTTTAAAATTCCATCAAGTGGGACTATAGAATTAATTGATATTACAGATAAAGACGGAATGAGAGTATATCAAAGGGGACTTATATATATAGTTGCTAAAGCATTCCATGACATTTATCCAAAGGCATTACTTACTATAAACTATCAACTGTACCATTCAATGCTATGTGAGGTAGATAATCTAGAAATAACTGGAGAGATGATAGATAAAGTAGATAAAAGAGTAAAAGAGATAATAGCAAAAAATTTGCCAATAGAAAGAAGAACTATGTATAAAGAAGAAGCTATAGAATTTTATGCTAAAGAAAAAACTTTAAAGGGTAAACTACAGTTAGATATTGAAGAAAAAAAACAAGTTACTCTTTATTATTGTGAAGATTATTATAACTATTTTTATGGTGTTATGCCAATTTCTACAGGTTGCATTAAAGAATATCAATTGTCAAAATATCACGATGGATTTTTAATAAGATATCCAAGTAGGAAAAATCCATATAAACTTAGAGATTTTATTGAGTGTCCTAAATTATTAGAGACACTTGATGAATATGAAGATGTTCATAAAACACTTAATATAAACACTTTATATAAGTTAAATGAAATAATAAAAAAAGAAAAGATAAAAAATTACATTTTATTAGATGAGGCCTTACACGAAAAGAAAATAGCGAAAATAGCAGATACTATTTCAAACAATAAAAATAAAAAGGTAGTGTTAATTGCAGGACCTTCTTCATCAGGGAAAACTACATTTGCAAAAAGATTAGAACTTGAATTAAGATTAAATGGTTTAAAAACAAAAACTATATCAGTAGATAACTACTTTGTTGAAAGAGAAAATACACCTAGAGATGAAAATGGAGAATATGATTTTGAGTCAATAAATGCAATTGATACTGCACTTTTAAATAATAATTTACTAAAATTAATAAATGGTGAAGAAATTAAAATGCCAACATTTAACTTCCATAAAGGAACAAAGGAATACAAAGGTAATACAATGAAGCTAGAAAAAGATGAGATATTAATAATGGAAGGAATTCATTGTTTAAATGATGAACTTACATATTTAATACCTAAAGAACAAAAATTTAAGATTTATATTAGTGCATTAACAGTGCTTAATATAGACTATTATAACAGAATTTCTACAACAGATACTAGATTAATAAGAAGAATAGTAAGAGACAATCAATTTAGGGGATATAATGCTTTGCATACATTACAAATGTGGCCATCTGTAAACAAAGGAGAAACTAAAAATATATTTGCATATCAAGAAGAAGCAGATGTAATGTTCAATTCATCTTTAATATATGAACTTAGTGTACTAAAAGACTATGCAATACCATTATTAAAAGATATAGGTCCTGAAATTGCTGAATATTCAGAAGCTAAAAGAATATATTCAATGCTTAGCTATTTTAAATCTATCCCATCATATTTAGTACCAATGAACTCTCTTCTTAGAGAATTTATAGGTGGAAGCATATTTGAAGAGGAGATTTAATTTATGAAAAAATTTACTGAAATAGATGAAGAATTTATATGTGAGAATTGTAGCAAAAAGGTAGAAAAATTAGGATATTCTTGTAGAAATCATTGCAACCATTGTTTATATTCAAAACATGTAGACATAAACCCTGGCGACAGACAAGAAAAATGCCATGGATTATTAGAACCAATAGGCATAGAAATGAATAATAAAAAGGGATATGTAATTATATATAAATGTAAAAAATGTGGACAGATTAGGAAAAACAAAGCGGCAAAGGATGATAATATGGATTTAATAATAAAATTAAGTGTAACAAAAAATGTTTTTTAAATAAAAACTTCTATGAGTATAAGTTAATCTTGAAATTTATTGGTTAATGTTGTATAATAATTATGTTTAGTAAGAAACAAATTTTAATAGGACGTGATAGTTGAAATGAAAAAAATATGTGTTATAGGTAGTTGTAATATGGATTTATTTTATGACACAGATAAAATACCAAAGCAAGGAGAAACTGTAATAGGGAATAGCTTTTCCGAAGCATGCGGAGGGAAAGGAGCAAATCAAGCAATTGCAATTGCTAAATTAGGTGGAATAGTTTCTTTTATAGGTAAAATAGGAAATGACATGTATGGAGAAAAATTATCGTATAATTTTAAGACAAATAATGTAAATATTGATAATTTAGAAACTTGCAATATAAATACAGGACTTGCAATAATAGGTAGATGTGATAATGACAATAGAATAGTCATTATACCAGGATCAAACAATGAAGTTACAATAGATTTTATAGAGAAGGTAAAAAATAAGATATTAGAATTTGATATAATTGTATGTCAATTAGAGATTCCTATAAATACAGTAGAATATATATCAAAAATTTGTAAAGAAAATGATAAGATTTTTATATTAAATCCAGCACCAGCCCAGAAATTAAGCAAAAATCTAATAGAGAATTCTACATATATAATACCAAACGAAATAGAAATCTTAGAGATTTTTGAAGATAAAAATATAGAAAGAATATTAAAATCATATCCAGAAAAAGTAGTTTTAACTAATGGAGGAAAAGGTGTTGTATATTGCAAGAACAATTATATAATTGAAATACCTGCTGTAACAGTAGAAGTGAAAGATACAACAGGGGCAGGTGACACTTTTATTGGAGCATTTACATATGCAATATCAAATAGAATGGAATTTGATTATGCAATAAAGTTTGCAAATGTAGCGGCGGCTTTATCTGTTACAAAAATGGGAGCTCAAAATGGGATGCCAAATTTAAAACAAGTAGAGGAAATTATAAATAAAAAGGACTAAATAAATATTATAGGATATGAAGGAGCACAGAATCGGAATACCAACTTATGAAGAAACAAAAGATGAAATTGATGAAGTAAAACATGTTGATAAAGAAATGAGGTAATAAATAATGAAAAGTATTGATTTACATATGCATACAAAATATTCAGATGGACAATATAGTGTAGCTGAAATTTTAAAACAATGTGAGAATATTGGATTATCTGTTATATCGATTACAGATCATGATGCTGTAGGAGCATATGAAGAGATGGAAAAGAATCCTGAAACAAGAAAAATATTTTCAGGGAAAATAATTGCAGGAACAGAGCTAAGTTTTAATAAAGACGGATATTTATTTGATGTATTAGGATATAATATAGATTGGAAAAAAATGCAGAATCTATTAGATAGTAGAATGGATGTTGATGAAAAAAAACGAATGCAAGCAACATTATTAGAAGAATGGAAACAAGTATGTAAAAAAAAGGGAATAAAATTTGATGAGAGAATAGAAACTACAAATGGAACAAAAAGTGAAGCTTTTAATGTATTATATTCCGATATTTCAAATTTTGATAAGCATCCAGAAAACAGGAGATTTGCAGAGTATATAGCTAGAGAAAATAGAGCATTTTTTTATAAAAAATATTTTTCGAATCCAAATAGTGAATTCTTTGTATATGAATCAAGATTTTCACCAAGCTTAAAAGAAGCAATTGATATGATACATAAAAGTGGAGGAAAAGCATTTTTAGCACATGCATTTGCATATGGATTAGAAGATACAATAGGATTCATAAATTATGCTATAAAAGAAGGCATAGATGGTATAGAGCAATACTATTCTACATTTACACCTGTACATGAGAATATAATAAGAGAATTAGCACAAAAAAATTCCTTATATGTATCAGGAGGAACAGATTTTCATGGACCTAATGTAAAATCAGATTTAAATATTGGAATAGGAAGAGGAAATATGAATATTCCAGAATCAATAATTTGGCCTTGGATGCCTAGTAAATGTTTTTTAGATAATAACAATGATAATAGAGTAGGAGAAAAAATATTATAAAAATGAATAAAAAACAAAAAGATGATCTAAGTAAATAGATCATCTTTATTGTTATTTTATATTTTGTAAAGCTTCAATTCTGTCATCTATGCTTGGATGCGTAGAAAATAAACTAGCTTTTTTCTTACCATCCGCATTTTTTCTAAATGGATTAACAATATACATGTTTTCAGTAGCTTTATTTGCAACTTTTAATTCACTGGGATCTTCATCCAATTTTCTTAAAGCAGATATTAAACCATCTGGATTTCTTGTAAACTCTACTGCAGTACTATCTGCTAAAAATTCTCTTCTTCTTGATACAGCCATTTGCATAATCTTTCCAAGAATAGGAGCAAGTATTAAAAAAACTAATCCTATAATCATTAAAATTGCATTTCCGTTACTATCATTATCGCTGTCTCTACTACTTCTTCCTCTATAAAAGAAAGTTCTTGTAAAAATATCAGAAAGCATAACTATAAAACCAACCATTACAGTAACAACAGCTGAAAGCAATATATCATAGTTTTTTATATGTGCCATTTCGTGAGCTATAACTCCCTCTAATTCATAATAGTCTAATTTTTCTAAAAGTCCAGTAGTTACACAAATAATAGAATGTTCTGGATTTCTACCAGTTGCAAAAGCATTTGGCTGAGAATCTTCTACAACATATAAACTAGGTTTGTGAGAAAGTCCTGATGAAATCATCAATCCTTCTAATATGTTTATTATTTTTTTATCTTCTTCCTCTGTTGCTGGCCTTGCATGATTTACTGATAAAATTATTTTATCGCTGTTATAGTATGAAGCCCAACTAGCGAGAATAGAAAAAGTAAGAGCAATAATGATTGCAACAGGAGCACTTACATCAAATGCCATACATATATAATATAAAATTAAAGTAATTATTAATATAAAACCAAAAACAATAAAAACTGATTTCCTTTTATTTTTTCTTATATCTTCAAACATATTAATCACCTAAAAGTATTATATCATTATTATTATATTATTACAATAAAAATGAAACTTTTCGCTCGGAGCAATTTCTCCAATTTTTTCTCTTAAACGAAACTTTTCGCTCGGAGCAATTTCTCCAATTTTTTCTCTTAAACGAAACTTTTCGCTCGGGGCAATTTCTCCAATTTTTCCTCTCAAATGAAAATTTTTGCTCCAAACAAATTCTCTAAATTATCTATATATAACTTGTAAAAAAATAAAAAAAATGATAAAATTCAATAAACTAATATTTAATATTTACTCCAATTACTGAATAAATATGTATAAAAACGTTAGGAGAATTATGGATAAAATATATGATAATATTATTCAAAAAATAAATAAAACTCAAATATATTTAAATGAACCAATGAGTAAACATACCTCATTTAAAATAGGTGGACCAGCAGATATATTTGTAAAACCTAAAAACATTGATGAACTGAAATGTATACTTAAAGTTGCCAATGAAAATAATATTCCAGTAACAATTATAGGTAATGGAAGTAACCTTTTAGTAAGAGATCGGTGGAATAAGAGGTATAGTAGTAAAGCCAGATTTTAAAGAAATTAAGTTTTTAGAAAATAATCAAGTTAGAGTTGGTTCAGCTGTGTTGTTATCTAAAATTTCAAATGAAGCATATAATAAAGGCTTAACAGGTTTAGAATTTGCAATTGGGATACCAGGTAGCATTGGTGGAGCAGTTAGAATGAATGCAGGAGCTTATGGAAATGAAATTAAAGATATTGTTTTATCTTCTGAATATTTGGATAAAAATTTAACATTACATAAAATTAATAATAAAGATCATGAATTCAAATATAGATATAGTAGATTTAATGAAAATAAAAGTGATATCATTATATCAAGTGTTTTGCAACTAAAAGAAGGAAATAAAGAAGAGATTAAAGAGAAAATGAATATGAATATGAATTCCAGAAGAAAAAAACAACCCATAAATTATCCAAGTGGAGGTAGTACTTTTAAAAGAAAAGATGGATATATAACTGCGGAACTGATTGATAAATGCAATCTAAAAGGGTATAATGTAGGTGATGCATATGTATCAGATAAACATGCAGGATTTATAGTAAATAAAGGAAATGCTAAGGCAAAAGATGTACTTTTACTTATTGATATAGTAAAGGAAAAAGTACATAATAAATTTAATATTGATATAGAATTAGAAATTGAAGTTTTAGGAGAAGATTAATAATGAAAAATTTTTTGAATTGGTTTAAAAACAGTACAAAGATAAAAAGATGGATATTTTTAATATTACTAGGTATAGTACTTACATGTTTTGGATTTTCAAAAATACTAGCATCTGAAAGATTGGGTCTTGGAGATTTACTTCAAATAATTATAACATTTGTTGTAGGATTTACTTGTTTTATATTGGGAATTATATATATCCAAAGGAGAAATCTAGAGTTACTAATAGAAAAGACTAATGTAAATGATTCAGATAGTAATAAAGAATTAAAAAAACTAGTCACAAAGAACCCTATATATGAAAAAGGACCTAATATTGTTGTAATAGGTGGAGGAAATGGGATAAATAATGTATTAAGAGGACTTAAAAATTATACAAACAATTTAACTGCAATAGTTCCTGTATCTGCCTATGGAAGACCATCTACTATATCTATTAAAGAATTAAAATTAAATCCAATAGAAGATATAAAAAGTAGCATAGTAGCACTCTCGTTAAATACAGAAGGTATGGAAAATTTAATAAATTATACATTTAATGATGGAAAACTTAAAGATTTAAGTTTCGGAGATATATATTTTTATGTAATGCAAAAAATATATGGAGATTTTACGAGCAGTATAGAAAAAACTAGTAATATATTATCTATGGTTGGTAAAGTTCTACCAGTAACATTAGATGAAATGAATATATGTGCAGAATTACAAGATGGAACAGTAGTTGCAGATAAAAGTAAAATAGCAGAAACAGTATCAAATAAAGTAACAAAAATTAATAGAGTATATATAAATCCATCAAATTGTAGAACTGCCCCAGGTGTATTAGAGGCAATAAAAAATGCAGATGCAATAATTATTGGACCAGGAAGCCTTTATACAAATGTTATACCAAATCTTCTTATTAAAAATGTTTCAAAGACAATTAGAGATAGTAAAGCATTAAAAATATACATATCTAATATTATGACAGAACCAGGACAAACGGATGATTATGATGTTTCTGATCACATAAACAGTATATTAGAACATAGCGGAGAAGGAGTAATTGATTTTTGTATATCAGATGTAGGTGAAATTGTACCCGAATATATAAGAAAATATAATTTAATGGGATCAGATGTTGTAAATATAGATACAGCAAATATTAGGAATAAAGGAATAAGATTAATAAAAGGTGAACTTGCAGTAGCAGAAGGAAACTATATAAGGCATGATCCTGATAAAACAGCAAAATTAATAATAGAATTAATTTGTGGAGATTTAAGATTTAAAGATAAACACAATGAAGAACAATATATGCTATTGAACTCAAAATTAAAGGAAGAAAATAAAAAGGAAAAAACAGAGAAAAGACAAGCTAAAAGATTTAAAGAAGATAAAAAACACAAAAAAGATGATGACAAAATAGTAAAAAGAACAAGTAAATTTAGTAATAAATATAAAGAAAGAATTGAATCAATTAAAGAAAGTGAAAAAACAAGACAAGAAAATATAAGAATACATGAAAAAGCAAAGCAAATGATAGATGAAGAAGAAAAAAGAGAGAAAGAAAGATTCTTAAAAGATACATATAGTAAAAAAGGAAAAAAATAAATTGCAAATGAGGGACTGTCCTGAATTTTATGCAATAAAATTCTAGGGACTGTCCCCAAAGAAACATCTTAGCAAGATTAATTTTGGAGGCACATAAGAATGAAAATAGTAACAAAAGATTTACCATTAAAAGACGGAATAGATAAAGAATGGATTATAACAAATGGAATAGGTG
>CANRDJ010000038.1 GCA_947629355.1 uncultured Clostridia bacterium | reverse complement strand
TATGCCGTAGAGAAGGACAAAAGTTATTTCTTAAAGGTTCAAGATGTTATTCAGATAAATGTAGTGTAACAAGAAGAAACTATGCACCTGGAGAACATGGACAGGGAAGAAAAAAACTTTCTGAATACGGTACACAGTTAAGAGAAAAGCAAAAAACAAAGGCTTTTTATGGAGTAGGAGAAAAGCAATTTAGAAAATATTTTGAAATGGCAGAAAATAAAAAAGGTATAACGGGTGAAGTTTTACTACAAATATTAGAAAGTAGATTAGATAACGTAGTGTATAGAGCAGGATTTGGAGCATCTAGGGCTCAAGCAAGGCAACTTGTAAATCATGGTCATTTTGACGTTAATGGAATAAAAACAGATATAGCATCTTATTTAGTTAAACCAGGAGATGTAATATCAGTTAGAGAAAATAAAAAAGATACTAAAATAATAAAAGAAAATGCAGAAGTAAATAGTAGCAAACCAATTCCAGAATGGCTAGAAAAGAATAACGAAAAATTAGAGGCAAAAGTGGTAAGACTTGCATCAAGAGAAGATATAGACTTACCAGTTGAAGAGCATTTAATTGTTGAATTATATTCTAAATAGTTAGAAATTAGAAATTGGAAGTTAGAAATTGGAAAGATGGACTTATATAGTTCTAATCACTAATATCTAACCTCTAACATCTAAATAGGAGGTTAAAATAAATGATTGAATTTGAAAAGCCAAATATAGAATGTCTAGCAACAAGTGATGAAGAAAATTATGCAAAATTTGTTTGTGAACCGCTAGAACGTGGTTATGGGATGACAATAGGAAATTCTTTAAGAAGAATTTTATTATCATCATTACCAGGAACAGCAATAACAAGTGTTAAAATTGATGGAGTAGTACATGAATTTTCGTGCATATCAGGAGTAGTAGAAGATGTACCTGAAATTATTGTTAATTTAAAAAGTGTAAGGCTAAGATCACATGATAATGAACAAAAAATTCTTAGAATTGATGTTAATAAAGAAGGGGAAGTTACAGCAGGAGATATTATTACTGATTCAAGCGTAGAAGTATTAAATCCTGAGTTACATATTGCAACTGTTGCAGATGGTGGACATTTAGTAATGGAAATGACAGCAGATAAAGGAAGAGGATATAATGTTGCAGAAAAAAATAAAGAAGCAAATCAAGCCATAGATGTTCTTCCAATAGATTCAATATTTACACCAGTAAAAAAAGTAAACTATTCAGTTGAAAATACTAGAGTAGGTCAAACTGTTGATTATGATAAATTAACTATTGAAGTTTGGACAGATGGAAGCTTAAAAGCATATGAAGCCTTAAGTTTAGCTGCAAAAGTTATGACAGGTCACTTAGAATTATTTGTTGACTTATCAGAAGCTGCTAAAAATACTCAAGTAATGGTAGAGAAAGAAGAATCTAAAAAAGAGAAAGTTTTAGAAATGCCTATAGAAGAATTAGAATTATCTGTAAGATCATATAACTGTTTAAAAAGAGCAGGAATTGCTACAGTTGAAGATTTAGCTAATAAAACAGAAGCTGATATGATGAAAGTAAGAAATTTAGGTAAAAAATCGTTAGATGAAGTAACAAACAAGTTACATTCATTAGGATTGGATTTCGTTAGAGAAGAAGAATAAGGAGGGTGAAAAACATTGGCTATAAATAGAAAACTTGGTAGACCAACTGATCAAAGATTAGCAATCTTAAAAAACCAAACTACAGATTTAATAATGTATGGTAAAATAGAAACTACTGAAGCTAGAGCAAAAGAAGTTAAATCAATAGTTGATAGTATAATAGCTTTAGCAATAAAAGAAAAAGACAACTTTGAAGAAACGGAAGTAAAAGTAGTTAAAGCAAAACTTGATAGCAAAGGTAACAAAGAAACAGAAAAAGTAAAAAGCAAAAATGGTAAAGAATATTTAAGAGTTGTAAAAGAAGAAACAACTGAAAAAAGACAAAAAGATATGCCATCAAGATTAAATGCAAGAAGAAAAATAATGGCAAAATTAAATAAAGTAAAAGATAAAGATGGTAAAAATATAGACTTACCAGCAAAACTTTTTGGAGAAATAGCTGAAAAATATAAAGATAGAGTTGGTGGATATACACAAATAATAAAAAAAGGTCCAAGAAGAGGAGACAGTGCTGAAGAAGTTATATTAAAATTAGTATAGTAAAAAATAATAAAATGCATATGGAATGAAAACCATATGCATTTTATTTCATTTCTCAGTAAATACTTGATTATACATTTCTTCTGTCATTATAAACACTAAAAGGGTTTGAGATGGATAATTATATTGCAAAATTTTATTTTCATCTCCTAACTCGAATTGTAGTGCATAATTAGAGGAACGTTCGTAAGTATCATACATTTCTTTTTCCTTGAATATAACTTCTCCTGAATCTGTAGAAAATACATAATGGAAGTATTTATCTGTTGTGACGATACCACCCATTTGATTAGTAACATTTCTTATTTCTACATGTGCAGATAAAAGTTTGAATTCTTGAGGTACGATTTCCTTTTTAGGTATTTCTTTATTAATAGAACACCCACATACAGGAAATGAAAAGCATAAAACAAGAATTACAATGAGTACAATCTTTTTGATTTTATCTTTTTTTAACAAGATAAACCCTCCTAAATTTAGAATTAAGATTATATATATAAATGGACACTACCATATGAAATGATTATACATTAATTATATAACATTGTCAAGTTATGTAAAATACAAAAAAATATATAAATGTATATTTTGTAGATATACAAATAGCATATATATTTTTATTTTAAAATCTTGTAATATAAAATACGTTATGATACAATGTAGTCGTTAAAAAGTAATAAAGGAAGATATATTTGAAAAAGAACATAAAGGATTATAATTTAGATGAATTAAAACAGCTTATGGTGGAATTAGGAGAAAAGCCATATAGGGCAGAACAAATATTTAAATGGATATTTATTGAAAATGTTACTAGCTTTGATGAAATGACTAATATATCTATTGACTTAAGAAATAAATTAAAAGAAAATTTTGATTTACATATATTTAATATAATACAAAAACAAGTATCAAAAGATGGAACAAAAAAGTATTTGTTTGATGTATTGGATGGCAATGCAATAGAATCTGTACTTATGGAATACAAACATGGATTTACAATATGTGTATCTTCACAAATAGGATGTAAAATGGGATGCAAATTTTGTGCATCAACAGGAGTAAAATTTGCAAGAAACTTAAGCTCAGGAGAAATTGTAGAACAGTTATTAGCAGTGCAAAGAGATGAAAATATAAAAATATCAAATCTTGTATTTATGGGGATAGGAGAACCACTTGATAATTACGACAATGTAATGAAAGCTATTAAAATTTTAAATAATCAAAAAGGAATAAATATGGGAGCAAGGCATATAAGTATTTCAACAAGTGGTTTGGTTCCTAAAATATATAAATTAGCAGATGAAGATTTGCAATGCACTTTATCAATATCACTTCACAGTAGCAATAATAAAAAAAGAAGTGAAATGATGCCAGTAAATGACGTGTATAATATTGAAGAATTAATAAAAGCATGTAAATACTATATAGAAAAAACAAACAAAAGAATATCTTTTGAATATGCTTTAGCAAAAGAAGATAATGATAATTTAAAAGATGCAAAAGAACTTGTAAAATTATTAAATGGAATGCTTTGTCATGTGAATTTAATACCTATAAATAGAATTGAAAATGGCAAGTATTCTAAAAGTACAAATGAAAATATAATGAAATTTAGAGACTACTTAAATGAAAAAGGAATAGTTGCTACAATCAGAAGAGAATTAGGATCAGATATAGATGCAGCATGTGGGCAACTTAGAAAAAAAGAGGTGAAGAAATGCGAGCCTACGCAAAAACCGATATAGGTAAAGCAAGAGAAATGAATCAAGATTGCTATTATGTGTCTAAAGAAATAAATGATATGAGATTGTGTATTTTAGCTGATGGCATGGGCCGGATATAATGGAGGAGAAATAGCCAGTAGATTGGCTACTGCTTCTGCAAGACAATATATTGAAGAAAAATTTGAAGCAATAAAACCTACAACAGAGAACATACAAAATCTTATAAAAGAAGCTATGGATTATGCAAATAAAATTGTATATCAAAAATCTAGGGAAAATGAAGAACTAGATCAAATGGGAACAACACTTGAAATTTGTATCATGTATGGTAATAAAGTATATATTGGACATATAGGAGATAGTAGAATATATAGAATAAGAAGGAATATAATTAGAAGAATAACGACAGATCATAGTTATGTAGAAGCATTAGTAAAAGATGGCACTATAACAAGAGAAGAAGCATTTTATCATCCAAGAAAAAATATGCTTATGAAAGCTTTAGGATGTACTAAAAATATAGAGCCAGATATTACTGCAAAAGGATTTTTACCAGGGGATGTAATATTAATGTGTTCTGATCGGACTTACAAATATGCTACAAGAAGAAGAAATATACAATATAATTAATGAAAATATAGAAGAAGCTTGTTATAAATTAGTTGAAAGAGCAAATGAACTTGGTGGCTATGACAATATTAGTGTAATAGTAGTTAAAAAGGAAGAATAGTTTGTTACTAATGAAAAATATACTTATATAAATCTATAATAGAGATAGGAGAGGGGCTATATGAATATAGAGGGTAAAATAATTGCAAATAGGTATCAATTAATAGAAAAAATAGGTAATCGGAGGAATGGCTACAGTATACAAGGCAAAGGATTTAGTCTTAAATAGACTTGTTGCTGTAAAAGTTTTAAGAGATGAGTTTACTACGGATGAAGAATTTGTAAAAAGATTTAACATAGAAGCACAAGCTGCAGCAAGTATTACTCATCCTAATATAGTATCTGTATATGATGTAGGAAAAGAAGAAAATCTTTACTATATTGTAATGGAACTTGTAAAAGGAAAAACATTAAAAGAAATTATTGTAGAAGATGGAGCATTAGGATGGAAATGGTCTATAAAAGTGGCAATGCAAATAGCATCAGCCTTAGAGACAGCACATAAAAACAATATAATTCATAGAGATATAAAACCACATAATATAATAATTACAGAAGAAGGAGTTGCGAAAGTAACAGATTTTGGAATAGCAAAAGCTGTTTCAAATTCTACAATAACAGCTTTTGGAACAACAATAGGTTCTGTTCATTATTTTTCACCTGAACATGCAAGAGGAGGTTTTACAGATGCAAAATCTGATTTATATTCTTTAGGAGTTGTATTGTATGAAATGGTAACAGGAAGAGTACCTTTTGATAGTGACACACCAGTTTCAGTAGCGTTAAAACATATGCAAGAAGACCCCATAGAACCTATAATATTAAATTCAGGGATTCCAAAAAGTGTAAACGATATAATAATGAAAGCTATGCGAAAAGATCCAGAAATGAGATATAGTAATGCAACAGAAATGCTTAGAGATTTAGAATTATCCTTAAAAAATCCTAGTGGGGAATTTGTATTTAATACAGAAGATAGAGATTTTAGAACTCAAAGAATATCGTTAGATTATGATAAAAATAATAGAGATGAAAAAGAGAATAATAAAAAGAAAAATGGAAAATTTACTAAAATTAAAAAGTTTTTTGAAAAGCATCCAGTATTAAAAGTATTTGCAATAATATTTGTATGCATATTAGTATTTTCTATAGCAATGGGAGGTACATATCTTGCATTAACATTAGGAAGAGCAAATGATGTTCAAATACCTGATTTAACTAAACTAACTGTTGAACAAGCTGAAGAAAAGGTAAAAGAACTAAAACTTAAAATAGAAGTTCAAGAAGAAAAGTATCATTTAGAAATACCAGAAGGACAAATAATAGAACAAGATCCAGCGTACCAAGAAAACTTTAAAATAAAAGAGGGCAGTACAATAAAAGTAATTGTAAGTAAAGGACAAGAAATAGTTAAGATGCCTAAAGCAGTAGGATTAAAAAGAGATGAAGCAATAAAACTTCTAAAAGATACAGGGTTAGAGGTAGAAGTAAAAGAAGAATATAGTGATAGTGTAGAAAGAGACTATGTAATAAAACAAGAAACAGAAGATGAAGAAGAAGTAGATCAAGACGAAGAACTTCCAGCAGGAAGTAAAATAATAATATATGTAAGTATGGGAATAGAGCAAGTTCAAGTTCCAGACTTATCAGGAAAAACTGAAGGAGAAGCAAAAACGGCAATTTTAAATGCAAAATTAAAATGGAAAAGCACAGATAAAACATCCGATTCAAGTAAGCCAAATGGAGTAATAGTAAATCAATCAATATCTTCAGGAAGTATGGTTGATAAAAATACAGAAATAACAATAACAGTAAATGAATTTGACGAGATTAAATCTGCTACAATAAATGTCAATGTAAAATCGTTATTAGGTGGAAAAATTGAATATGAAGATGAAGAAAAAACAATTATAAAGGATGTAAGACTTAAAATAATGGTAGGAAGTGATACAATATATGATGGAATTGTATCGCCAACTGCTACTAAAATAACTGCAACTAAATCAGACAAAGGAAGCAAAGAGGTAAAAGTTTATATAGATGATTTATGGAAGGCAACAAAAACACTTAACTTTAATAATCAAACGTCTATAACGATAGAATAAAATAATTAGATTTTTGACGAATACAATTTTAGGAGGAATAAATGTTAGAGATATCAACATCAATATTAACAGTCGAAAAAGATAATGCGACTAAAACATTTTATGATTTAGAGGTAGCAGGAACAGATTATTACCATATAGATGTAATGGATGGTAAATTTGTAGAAAGAAATACTGAAAAAATGATGTATGAATATACAAATATAATAAAACAAATATCAAATTTGCCTCTAGATATCCATTTAATGGTAGAAAATGTTAAAGAAAATATAGACAGATATTTGCCACTAAATCCAAGTATAATAACTTTTCATTATGAAATCTGCAAAAGTGATGAAGAAGTAATAGATTATATAAATTATATAAAAGAAAATAATATAAAACCAGCAATATCAATAAAACCAGCAACTAATATAGATAAAATAAAGAAGTTTTTGCCAATGCTTCACATGGTTCTTATAATGACAGTAGAACCAGGAAAAGGAGGACAAAAGCTAATACCAGAGGCTTTGAAAAAGGCAAAAGAATTAAAACAATATTTAGAAAAAAATAATCTAGATACATATATAGAGGTAGATGGAGGAGTAAATAAGGATACTATTGATATGGTAAAGGATGCAGGAGTAGATATAGCAGTAGCAGGTAGTAGCATAATATCAGCAGACGATTTTAAAGAAGTAATTAGTGAATTGAAATAAATAAAAATGCGTAGGAAATATGGAATATTTGACTAATTATGTAAAACATGATATGATATAAATACAAAATTTTATTAAGGAGGTGTTCATGGTGAAAGCTATGACACGGAAAATTCTTGATTTTTTGAGGACCTATGTATTAATTGGAGTTATCGCAACGTTTATAATGCTTGTATATACTGTAGCAACCATTGCGTTAGGATATTATTTTATTGGTGTATGCATTATGCATGCATCAAATGAAATATGTATAACCTGTGGAATTTATACATTCATTGGTATCACGCTAATACTAATTATCCTTATAAAGATCATAGAAAGATGGCAATACCATAAAAAATGGTAATACCATTCTCCAATGGGGCTAGGTTTCTAGCCCTTCATTTTTCTCTATTTTTATGACAAAGTTATTTGGATAATTCTTGTGTATAAAATTTCTTTGGTTTGTTGAAATCAGAATTATTGCATTTACAAGAGTTTGAATCAATAGAACATTTTAAGAAAAAATTAATTGAGTATATAGAATATTACAATAAAAAAAGATTAAGGGTAAATTAAAAGGAATGAGTCCTGTAAATTACAGAACTCATTTTTTACAAGTTGTATAATATAAACTTAATCAAAAAGTGTCTAACTTTTTGGGTACACTTCAAAATACTCGTTTTTTTTTAACATTTATTTTTTTCTTGTGATTAAATTTTTTGCTATCATACCGAATCCAATTGGATTAATTATTATAGAAATTATAAATCCTAAATAAGGAATTAAAGATATTAGTGATAATATTATAGTTATTATCAAAATACATAAGTAAGTATTAAATTTATTTTGTACTTTATTAGTTACAAATTTAGCAATTGATATTATAAATATCGGTTTTGCAACTATAATTAATATGATGTAAATTAATACTAATATTACTCTTAAAATACTTCCAACACTTGATATAAATAGTAGAACTGAGATAATAGGGATTAGGATTAAAAATCCAAGACCTATACCAAAAAGCTTTAATAAACTTAAAAATGATATATTAGAAAGTTTATCTAAATATTTTGGTGCGAATTTAGAAATTAGTAAATATAACACATATATACAAATAAGTGATGTAATTAAATCTAATATATAATTCAATATATTTGAAAGTATAGTTTTATAAGATGTAATTTTATAATTACTATAATTTGTTTCTCCAGATACAATTCCGTCAGGAATCTCTATTTGATACTTAGATGAATAAGATAAATTTCCGGATATTTTACATGTTAAATTTTGACCATTATCGTCATTATTTTTTAATGTTATATTTTTAGAATTTATTGTTGCATTTCCATTAACTTCTCCAGAGAATGTTAGAGTATTAGCATCAGTTATATTAAAATCTTTTTGATTTATAAATTTGTTATTTGTTACTATATTTTTTGCTTTTATAAAAGAATTTCTATATATATAGCCATTAAGATTTGCATCTTTTGCGGTTAAATATAAATCTCTAGATATAAAGCCGAAATATTGCATATCAAAAGAATTTACTGTTGCATATAAATTTTCGCCAATTTCAGCATTTAAAGTAAGTTTATTTGAGACAAGAAATACATTACCATATATTATAGAACCCTGAGATAAATATACTTCATTTGCACATATATATAAATCACCATAAATTCTAGAGCCTGATTCTAAAACAAATTTATTAGCTGATATAAAAGCGTTCCCAGATATTGTACAATACTTATCTATTGACATTGCAGGATTTCCAAGATCATCTTTTTCTGTATCTGAATAAGTTACATTTGATTTAATAGTTACAGTATTAGCAGCTGCAAATAAATTTCCTTTAATTATCCCGCCATTATTGCTTGGATCAATATTAAGATTATCTACTGCAGTAAATACATTTCCATTAATAGTATTTTTTATTTCATATTCGTTATCTCCAACGTATAAATCAGAATCCCTTAAATCGTTTTTCTGACTTTGTTCATTTGATATTAGCATAATGTCATTATTTGAATCAGTTGCAAAACTAAATGTAGTTAATAATAGCATAAGAATTACAAAAGTAATAATTAAAAATTTCAATTTTTTTTCCATTTAAATAGCCCCCTTTTTTCATTATTAATATATAGCTTTTAAAGAATATTTGTCAATTAAAAAATAGTAAAAATTATAATTTATCTAATTATTTAAATAATTACAGTATTTGGCCACAGGACACTGGTTACACTTAGGATTTCTTGCAGTACAAATATTTCTTCCATGCCATACTAGTAAATGATTAACATCTTTGTAATATTTATTAGGAATAATTTGTAGTAAATCTTGTTCGATTTTAGAAGGGTCAGAATTATTAGATAAACCTAATCTATTAGATATTCTTTTTGCATGAGTATCAATAGCAATACCAATAGGATTATTAAAAGCTTCTAACATGATTACATTTGCACTTTTCCTTCCAATACCAGGAAGAGTTATTAGTTCATCCATATTCATAGGTAGATCTCCATTATATTCTTCCATAATTTTTTTAGAATATGCTTTAATGTTTTTAGCTTTTGTTTTATAAAAACCACAAGGATGAATCAAGTTTTCTAAAGTTTCTATATCCATATCTATAAAATCTTGAGGTGTATTATACTTTTCAAAAATTGAGGGAGTTGTTTTATTAACTCTTTCATCTGTACATTGAGCTGATAACATAACAGCAATACCAAGCTCGAATGGAGAATGAAAATCTAAGCTACATGATGCATCTGGGTATGTAGATTTTAGTAATTCTATTATTTCTACAATATTTTTTCTAGATAAATTATGATAACTTTTTTTATGTTTCTTATCCAAAACTATCACCCTTTTACATAAAAAATAATATATTATAATAGTAAATAAGAATTGAAAGCAGATGTAGGAGGAAGTATATGTTAAATCTATTTAAAAAAACATTAGCAGTATGCTTAATTGGATTTGGACTTCGGAGTATTACTTGTAATATTACTTCC
>CANRDJ010000037.1 GCA_947629355.1 uncultured Clostridia bacterium | reverse complement strand
ATTAATATTTGCCTTATATTTGTTTTTTTATCTACATTAGTTTTTACTTTATTATTCATAATATATTTCCTTTATTTTATTCTGTTTGGATTATATCATAAATTATTTAAAATTAGTAGTATATTTCTAATTTTTTACATTTCTAATTCATCTTCTATATTGTGAGAATTTTGATAAGTATTTGAATTAGTATAATCAAATTTTATTTTTTCATTCTTTTCAGCTAAATTATATGCTAAGTAACCAGCGAATGCTTGTACTATTTGTTCTTCAGTATTTGGATTAATAAATGTTATATGCAAACTCATAATTAATAATTAACTTTTAATATTTTTTTAATTTTAACTATTAACTAATTCATAATATTCTCCTTGCTTATTTATAAGCTCACTATGATTTCCTTCTTCAATTATTTTTCCTTCCTTCATAAGTAATATTTTATCACAATTTTTTATTGTAGATAATCTATGTGCTATTATAATTACTATCTTTCCTTTTGTAACTTCCTTTATTGCATTATTAACTAGTATTTCTGCTTCATAACTTAGAGCTGATGTAACCTCATCTAGAATAATAACATCACAATTAACAGCCATTACCCTAGCAAAATTAATCATTTGTTTTTCTCCGGTTGATAATATATCAGGATTAATACTTATATTTGTGTTATATCCATCTTTTAATTTTATTATCTTTTCATGCAATTTCAGTTTTTTAAAAATATTTTGAATTTTCTCATCAGTAATAGCACTATTAACATATTTTATATTGTCCAATATTGTCCCATCAATTATATATGTATCTTGCATTACATATCCTATTTTTTTTCTAAGTTGTGAAATAGAATATTTTTTATAATCCTTACCATTTATTTTTATTTTGCCTTTTGCTGGTTCATAAAACCTACAAAGTAGATTAATAATCGTTGTTTTTCCGCTTCCTGTTCTACCTACTAATGCAAGTTTTTCATTTTGTTTTAATGTAAAACTGAAATTTTTAATATTTTTTTCATTGTTTGTATATGAAAAATATACATTTGAAAATTCAATACAATTTATTTGTTCTAAATTTTCTCCTCCGTCTATATTTTCAATATCATCTAGCTTTAAAAATCTTAAAATCTTTGAAAAAGATATAAAGGATTTATTAAAATCTGTTAAATGCTTTATAAACCATTTAAATTCAAAATCTAGTGACCCACTGAATTCAATCAACAGCATAATTTCCACATATGCCATAAAACCATTTATTACTTTTAATCCTGCAAAAAAAATTATAATTACTGTAGATAATGATACTATAAAAGCAAATAAATTGTTATATATAGCAATAGTTCTTTCTAACTTATTATTAGTTGTTTCATATTCATCTAATAACTCTTTTAATTCTTTTTCTTTCTTTTGTATTATATTTAAAATCTTTATAGTTAGAAAACCTTGAACTCCTTCATTTACCTTACTATATATCTCTATATTTACCTGCCTTATTTTATTTATTAAATTTATTGTTTTTTTATTAAAGTATATTGTAACCAAATATCCTACTATATATAATACAAGAATAGCTAATGTTATCTTTAAATCAACAAACATAAGAAATATTGCATATATAGTAAATCTAATTATTCCCATAAAGACCATTTCTGTTACAACATCTGCAAACATTTTTCCCGCATCATTAACATCCCCTTGCAAAAATTGTAATATTACTCCTATATCATTTTCATCATAAAATTTTGTTTTAATAGACTGCATTTTGTTAAAAACTTTCTCTCTTAAATCTTTTTGAATCTTTCTTTCTAGTATAGATCTCATATTACAATGTTTTAAAGTTAAATAACAAGATATTATTAAAAATATAATATAAATGCATCCAAATATTATTAGTCCGTTTATATTCTGTTGTGGAATATCTACATCTATCATTTGTCTTGTTATATATGGTATAATTTTTATATCTAGTATTGCTGAACCTACTATAATTATAAATAAAATTATAAATTGTTTGTGATATCCAGATATCTTATACATTTCTATTATTTGTTTAATTTTATTTTTCATTTTACCCCTTATATTACATCTTTATTTATTTCTACTAATCTTTTATAATTCATATTTTTATCCATCAATTCTCTATGTGAACCTGATATAGTTGTTTTCCCATCTATATAAATAATAGTGTCTACATAATTTATTATTTCTAAATTATTACTAATAAATATTATAGTTTTATTGTTATAATAGCTTGTTAAATTTGTTAATATATTACCTCTTGTTTTATTATCTAATTTGTTCAATGCATCATCTAATATAAGAATTGGTTTATTACTTATCAAACTTCTTACTAAAGCTATTCTTTGTTTCTGTCCTCCTGATAATTTTGTTCCTTTTTCTCCAACTAATGTATTATATCCATCTTCAAATCTATCGATATCATCTTTTAAATCACAATTCTTTACTATTTTTTCTAATATATTATTTTCTATCTCATTATCAAGTTTAATATTTTCTAATATACTCCCTGAAAACATATATGTTTCACCTAAAATTAATTCAACATTTTTTCTAATATCTTCTTTATTCATTCTCTTTATATTATGGTTATTTATATATATATTGCCATCATATTTATAAAAACCTAAAATAGTTTTAGCTAATATACTTTTTCCACTTCCATTACCACCTATAATTGCAACATTATCACCTTGATTTATTATAAAGTTAATATTCTTTAATATAATTTTATTACTTACATATATAGAAACATTACTGAATATTATATTCCCATTCAAATCATACAAATAGTTATCTTTATTTTCTTCTTTTAATTGTAATAATTGTTTTATTCTCTTAGTTACTACATGAAAGTCATCAATAGTATCTAAATTGTCACCGAAAGTATAAATACAATCAAAAATCTTTTCAGCAAGACTATTTAATGCTACTAATGAACCCATCGCCATTTTTCCGTTTTATAATAGCAATTCCACCTATCATATATATAATTGGTGTTTTTAAATATGTTATATGTTCAAGGATAATGTCATAAAATAGAACTAATTTTATGAATTTAATCTCTTCTTTGCAGTAATTATCATTTAGTTGCTTATATTTTTTCTTTTCTTCATTTTGTTTATTAAACATTCGTATAAATCTAAAATTACTTATATTACTAATTGTTTCCTTTAGTAATTGTTTCCTTTTATAGATCATATTATCTATACTTATACCTAATTTTTTAAAATACCATAAAGAAAATAATATCATTATAACTATACTTAAAAAGATATATATTGAAATTGACAAATTTAATATTATTCCTTCACTTATAATGAATATACTCAAGAATATTATATCCAATATTACATTAAATTGACTATTATAAAATTTCGAATATACATCTGCATCTTCATTTATTCTTTGAATTAACTCTGCCTTATCATATGAATTGTAACTTTCATATTCTAAATTTAACATATGTTTAAATAAAGCATTTTTCAAATTTGTATTAATTTTTAATTTAAATTTTGTGGTTGTCCTATCTCTAAAATATTTTAAAAGTTTTTCTATTAAATTCAACACAATTACTATAATTACAATAATTAATAAATCATGTAAATAGTTTTGATTAAATATTATTTTTATATATTCCGGAATATCATTGTAATTATTAAATAAAATTCCATCAATTGCATACTTCACATTCATTGCTATTAGAAATGTCAAATATGAAATTCCTATACTAAATATAACTAATATAACTAAATATATCTTTGTATTTTCAAGTGCAATCTTTACTATATTTTTATTCATACATCTACCTAAAATTTTATCTCTTTATTTATTTTATTAAAATAACTATCACTATCAATATCCATCTTTAATAGTTCTTGTTACTCTATAGATTCCATCTTAAAATCTACATACTCACCTTGTTTTAATTTCTTAGTTCCGTATACATTATTATCACAATCAAATATATTCATAATAAAACACCTCCATATAAATATACATTTTTTATTATATATATTTCGGAGATGTTTTTGTTCACTTTTTTGGTTTCATTTTTATTAACTTATTTTATAGGAATACATATCTCACAATCATCTTTGTAATAAATTTCTAATTGTGGATAGTTTAATATTTCAGTATACTTTGATGATGGCAACCATTTAGTATAAATAGTATTATATAGTTTTAAAATATTATCTTGCTCTTTATTTTTTAGCTTAAAGCATGCCCATGTTGCTTTTGGAATTTCTATGCTTATAAAATCATTTCTAGGTACTTTTCCTAATATATAATATTGAATTTTATTTGTTAAGTCATTATCATATACATCTATACTTGCTCCATAATATAATTCCTTTTGATTACTATTATTTATTATAAAATCAAGTATTTTTTCTTTTCTTGACTTATCAAATAAATCTCTTATTGCTTTACTATTAGTTTCTTTTATTATTCCTGTAGTTATTCCATATAATCTTTGCTTATTCAAATTTATCACTCTAAACTCTAACTCTTCTATAGTATCTATTGTAGGCTTAAATTCAATTTTAGGAAATATCTTTAAAGTCAATTTGTTTCTTCTTAAAGATTGTGGACTAATTCCATGCATCTTCTTGAATGAATTTGAAAATGAAATTGGAGAATCATATTGATATTTTAAAGCCAAATCAATTATTTTTATATTTGTAGATATAAGTTCTTCTGCTGCTTTGCTTAATCTTCTCTTTCTTATATATTCTGTTAATGTAATTCCTGTTAAAAAAACAAATATTCTTTGCATAGTATAACTCGATGTTCCAACAATCTTTGCTAAATTTTTATAGTCGATTTTCTCCGTTAAATTATTTTCTATTTCATCAATTACTTTATTTAGGCTTTCATAATACTCCATTTTTCCCTCTTAAATCTTATAATTATATAATATTTTAAATATTTTATCACAAGAACACATAAAAATAAAGCCTTAAAATTTTACTTTTAAATCTTCCTTAATTTTATTTTTGATAAATTATTGTGTTTTACATAATTTTCGGTGCTTTTATATTCAAGTCACACAAAAACAAAAATCTTTCATAAAAAAATGAAAGCAATGCTTCCATTTTTTTATTTAGTCAAATTTCATTTTTTTCTTTCTTGATTTATAAATTATTAATTATAAATATTTTAAGGAAAAATGAAAAGGAACATTTATTAATAATAACAAACGTTCCTTTTCTAATTAACCTCTTCCATCTAATCCTCCTTTTTTTAATTTAATGCTTATCATATCTTAGAAGAGTATCTATTTAACTAACTAGATTGCTACATCTAGCATATCCTAGTTATGATTATATTATAACATGCTTTACATAATATGTCAATATTATTTGTCATATTCAAACAAATCTCCAAGTGGTTTTGCTTCATTTAGCCTTTTTATTGCCTCAGCAAATAGTGGAGCAATTGATACTACTTTTATTTTATCAATTCTTTTCTCCTTTTCAAGTGGAATTGTATTTGTTACTACTACTTCTTTTATTGGAGATTTTTCTATTCTTTCAATTGCAGGTCCAACTAATACTCCATGTGTTGCTCCTGCATATATTTCCTTTGCTCCATGTTCTTTTAATATATGTGCCGCTTCAACCAATGTTCCTGCTGTACTTATTTCATCATCAAATATTACTGCAGTTTTTCCCTCTATATCTCCTATAATATTTGTTGCTACTGCATTATCATTGTTTGATTCTCTTCTTTTATCAATTAGTGCAAGTGGACATTCAAAGAATTTTGAATATTTATATGCTTTTTTAGAACTTCCTGCATCTGTTGCTACTACTACCATGTTTTCCAATTGTTTTGCCTCAAAATACTTCTCTAATAAATGCTTAGCCGTTACCCTATCACATATTATATTAAAATATGCTTGAATTGCTGGATTATGTAAGTCACATGTAAGAACATGATCTACACCTGATGCCTCTAGTAATGTTGCCATTAATTTTGCTGTTACTGGTACTCTTGATTGATCTTTTTTGTCTGATCTTGAGTACATAAAATATGGAAGTACAGCTGTTATTCTCCTTGCTCCTGCTCTTTTTGCAGCTTCAATTGTTATCAATAATTCCATAATTCTTTCATTTACTGGTGGTTGAGTAGTTTGAACAATATAAACATCTTGCTCTCTTACTGTTTCTTTTAATTGCACAAAACTATTATCATTAGCAAATTTAAAAGAATCTTTTTTTCCAACTGATATTCCTAAATTATCACATATTTCTTTTGTAAATTCTTCTGCTGAATTGCAGGCAAAAATTTTAATGTTATTCATTTTTATCCCCCTAATTAGATTTTTTTGTCGGATTTTAATACATTTATTTTAGCATTACTTTTAAATGATTTCAATACAATTTTAAAATTAATTTTTTAAATTTTTCTGTAAACAAAAAAGAAAGAAGGAATTTTATCTTCCCTTCTTTCCTGACTTTATTCTACAGATTCTCCTGTTTTTTCTTCTTGTTCTTCTGTATTTATTTTTATGTTTCTATATGTTTGCATTCCAGTTCCTGCTGGTATTAGTTTTCCTATAATAACATTTTCTTTTAAACCTATTAATGAATCTACTTTTCCTTTTATTGCAGCTTCTGTTAATACTCTTGTTGTTTCTTGGAATGATGCTGCTGATAAGAAACTTTCTGTTGCAAGTGACGCTTTTGTTATGCCAAGTAAAGCTCTTTTTCCTGTAGCAGGTCTTTTGCCTTCTGCTATCATTTTTTCATTCTCTTCATTGAATTCATTAATATCTACTAATGAACCAGCAAACATTCCAGTATCCCCATTGTCATCTATTTTTATCTTTTTAAGCATCTGTCTTCCAATAACTTCAATATGCTTATCATTGATATCAACACCTTGGTTTCTATATACTTTTTGTACTTCAGATATTAGGTATTTATATACCCCTTCAGGTCCTTTTATAGCTAATATCTCATTTGGATTTATTGATCCTTCTGTAATTGGATCTCCTGCTTTAATTTCGTCTCCTTCTTTTACTTTTAATTTTGATCCGAAACTAATTGCATAAGTTTTTGAATTGTCTTTACTTGTTATAGTTACTTCTTTTCTCTTTTTAATCTCTTGAATTTTAACTGTTCCATCAATTTCAGATATTACAGCAATTCCCTTTGGTTTTCTTGCTTCAAATAACTCTTCGACCCTAGGTAAACCTTGTGTAATATCTCCACCTGCTACACCACCTGTATGGAATGTTCTCATTGTAAGCTGTGTACCAGGTTCACCAATTGATTGTGCAGCAATTATACCAACTGCTTCTCCAATATTAACCTGTTTTCTTGTTGCAAGACCCATTCCATAACATTTGCTACAAACCCCATGCTTTGTCTTACATCCTAATACTGAACGCACTTCTACTTTTTCTATTCCTGCTCCTACTATTTTGTCAGCTATATCTGGTGTAATTAATGTATTAGTATCTACTATTAATTCATTTGTTTTTGGATCATGTATATCATTTAATGCATATCTACCAACTAATCTTTCATGTAATTTTTCAATTACTTGATTTCCATCTTTAATGTCTTCTATTTCGATTCCTTCTGTTGTTCCACAGTCGTGTTCTCTTACAATTATATCTTGAGATACATCAACTAATCTTCTTGTTAAGTAACCAGAGTCTGCTGTTCTCAATGCTGTATCTGCTAAACCTTTTCTTGCACCATGTGAAGAAATGAAATATTCTAGAACATCTAATCCTTCTCTGAAACATGATTTGATTGGTATTTCAACTGCTTTACCAGATGTATTTGCCATAAGTCCACGCATACCAGCAATTTGACGTAATTGGTTCATGTTACCTCTTGCTCCAGACTGTGCCATCATGTATATTGGGTTTAAGTCATCAAAGTTGTCTTTCATTGCATCTGTAACATCATTTGTTGCTTTTTCCCATACTTTGATTATTGATGAATATCTTTCATCTTCTGTAATTAAACCTCTTTTATATTGTTTTCCTATTTCTTCTACTTGTTTTTCACTGTCTGCTAAAATTTTCTTTTTAGCTTCTGGTACTGCAACGTCATGAACTGACACTGTTATTGCACCTTTTGTAGAGTATTTAAATCCTAATGCTTTAATGTAATCTAATAGCTCTGCTGATCTATTTAGTCCATGTTTATCTATACATTTAGCAATAATTGTTCCTAAGTTTTTCTTCATAACTGGAAAGTCTATTTCTAAATCGAATTCTTTTTCAGGGTCTGTTCTATCTACAAATCCTAAGTCTTGAGGAATTTCTTCGTTATATATAAGTCTTCCAACTGTTGCTTCTATTGTTTTTGTTTTCTTTTCTCCATTTATTTCTTTTGTTAATCTTACTTTTACTTTAGCGTGCAAACCAACGTCTCCATTTTGATATGCAAGTAATGCTTCATCAACATCTTTAAAATACATACCTTCGCCTTTTTCACCATCTATTTGTATGGTTAAATAATAACTTCCAAGTATCATATCTTGTGTTGGTACTGTAACTGGCTTACCATCTTGTGGTTTTAAAAGGTTATTTACAGATAACATTAAGTATCTTGCTTCTGCTTGTGCTTCTGGTGATAATGGAACATGAACTGCCATTTGGTCTCCATCGAAGTCAGCATTAAATGCTGTACATACTAATGGATGAAGTTTTATTGCTCTTCCTTCTACTAAAACTGGCTCAAATGCTTGAATACCTAATCTATGTAATGTAGGCGCACGGTTTAACATTACTGGATGGTCTGCAATTACTTCCTCTAATATATCCCATACTTCTGGTCTTAATCTTTCTACCATTCTTTTTGCATTTTTTATATTGTGAGCAAGCCCTCTTCCTACTAATTCTCTCATTACGAAAGGTTTAAATAACTCAATTGCCATTTCTTTTGGAAGTCCACATTGATAGATTTTAAGTTCTGGTCCTACTACGATAACTGAACGTCCTGAGTAATCAACACGTTTTCCAAGTAGGTTTTGACGGAAACGTCCTTGTTTTCCTTTAAGCATGTCTGATAGTGATTTTAATGGTCTATTACCAGCACCTGTTACTGGTCTTCCACGTCTACCATTGTCTATTAATGCATCTACAGATTCTTGTAACATACGTTTTTCGTTTCTTACAATTATTTCTGGTGCACCTAATTCTAATAATCTTTTTAATCTGTTATTTCTGTTTATAACTCTTCTATATAAATCATTTAAATCAGATGTTGCAAATCTACCACCATCTAATTGTACCATTGGTCTTATTTCTGGTGGTATTACTGGAATAACACTCATTACCATCCATTCTGGTTTGTTTCCAGATAATCTAAAACTTTCAACTGTATCTAATCTTTTAACTATTTTTGATTTCTTTTGCTCACTTGCTTTTTCTAATTCTTTTTTTAGTTTAGCTGATAATTTATCCAAATCAACTTCTTGTAATAGAGTTCTTATTGCTTCTGCTCCCATCTTAGCTACAAAAGAACCTTTTCCGTATTTTTCTTCTGCTTCTCTATATTCTTTTTCTGTTAATACTTGGCATTTTGTTAAATCTGTTGTTCCTTTATCAAGTACTATGTATGATGCAAAGTATATAACTTTTTCCAAACTTCTTGGTGAAATATCTAATATTAATGCGACTCTACTTGGTATTCCTTTAAAGTACCAAATGTGAGCAACTGGTGCAGCAAGTTCAATATGTCCCATTCTTTCACGTCTTACTTTTGATTTTGTTACTTCAACTCCGGCATCTATCGCATATTATTCCTTTATATCTTACTCTTTTATACTTTCCACAATGACATTCCCAGTCTTTTGTAGGTCCAAATATTTTTTCACAGAATAAACCATCTTTTTCTGGTTTTAGTGTTCTGTAATTGATAGTCTCTGGTTTTTTTACTTCACCTTTTGACCATTCTCTTATTTTTTCATCAGATGCTAAACCTACTTTTAATTTGTTGAATATCTCTAATTCATCTTTTTCTTTATTTTCCATTAAGGCTCTTTCCCCCTTCAAAATTCGAAGAATTTTCTATTATTAACTCTTCATTCACGGGCGGATATGGAATCCGCCCCTACAATGCTTGCATTGTGTTTTGTTGGTTTTACAATATCTATAAAATTAAATATACATTGCTCGAACAATTCCATCTTGTGATTTAATTTTATTATAATTGTAAATTATTTAATTAGTTCAATCATTGTTATTGGGGGGACAGTCCCTAGAATTTCCCTTTGGAAAATTCAGGACAGTCCCTTTTATTCGTCGATAATATCCTCATCATTCATAATATTATCTGTTCCAAGCTCATTATCAAATATTTCGTCTTCTTCAATAGCTATATCTTCATCTTCAATAATATCTTCATCAAAATCTTCTTCTATAAAATCTCCATTCATTTCTTCTTCGTCAACTATTGCTTCTTCTTCAGGCATAACTTTGTTTAAATCTTCTAGATTTAAATCAATTCCTTCATCAATATTTTCTTTTAGCTCTAATTCTTCGTCATCTTCAGAATATAAACGTACATCTAATCCTAAACTTTGTAATTCTTTTACTAATACTTTAAAGCTTTCTGGAACTCCTGGTTCTGGAACATTTTCACCTTTAACAATTGCTTCATAAGTTTTTA
>CANRDJ010000036.1 GCA_947629355.1 uncultured Clostridia bacterium | reverse complement strand
AATTCTTTTCTTTTTGAGTACGAATACTTCAAAGTATTCTCTTAAAGGAATTTATTGTTTATTTTTCAATGTACTTTACGTTCTCTTTTTGCCGAGAACGTTCATTATTATACTACCCAAGTTTTTAAATGTCAACACTTTTTTAAATATTTTTTGAATATTTTTAAGTACAAAAAAAATTAGCAATTTTTTCAGTTCTAAGATAAATTTTTAAGTGTCCTAAATATTACTAATTTTATATTTTTATAGTTATATAAAATATGCCTTCATATTTACTTGGTACATTCTTATAATAACATTATATTTTAATTTTGTCAACATAATTTTAAAATTATTTTTACTTTTTTTCTCTTATTAATATTATAGGTGTCAACTCTTTGCCTTGTCCTGAAGGATTGTCTTTTATTAGACCTTTTAATTCCTCTTTAGTTAATTTTATGTCTGAAGAATACCCTAATACTTCTTGTCCTAAATCATTAGCATCTACTATCATACAACTAATTCCTAATTTTTCTTTTATCTCATCACATACTCTTGATGGATTTTCAGGTATTTTTATTCCAATATCTCCATATTCTTTCCATACATGATCATAAAATCCATCTAGTCCACTCACTTCTTGTCCTACAATCTTATAAAACACTCCTCTTTTTCCAAATAATTTTGTAACAGCACTTGCAAAACTTGCCCATAGCACTTTGAGAAGTCCTACTGTATCAATTGCATATTGCATTTTTATTGTTTCTCCTACTCCAACACCAGCATCTGTTTTCGATGCAAACCTTGATAAAAATTTTGCCCAGAATCCTATTTTTACATCTTCTCTTTTTACAATCCTATTTTGGCATAAAGCTATTATTTTTTCACTACTAGAAACTATATCTCCTTCTTCATATATTGGACTTACATATTCTTTAAAAATATCTATGTAACTCTCTCCTTGTTTTACAAACCTAGTTTTTATCGCATGCCTTAAATATGTTTTACCATTTACAACAATTTCTACATTTTTACCTTCATTTGCAAAAAATTCCACGTGCTTACCACCTTCTTATTTATTTTATAAGTTTATTATAATCTAACTTTTTAAATTTATCAACAGAGTAAAAATATTTTATTATTTTTATAATTTCTATTATGTATTTACTTAAATTAAGCAATTTTATTTATTATATTGAATATATTTTATTAAAATACATTTTGGGAGTTTTTTATGGGGACAAAGGGATTAGATTTTAAACATAAAGAAGTAATTAATATAAATGATGGGAAAAGACTTGGTTTTGTGCAAGATGTTACTGCTGATTTAAAAAGTGGTGTTATTACTTCTATTATTGTACCTGGAAATACAAAACTACTTAATATGTTTTCAGGCAATAATGATATTATAATTCCATGGCAAAATATTCGTTGTATTGGTGATGATGTTATATTAGTAGAAATTTAATTATTTACTATAAAGAACACACTTGGGAATAAAGTGTGCTCTTTTTAATTCTCAATTTTTTATTTATACATCTTTTTTATTCTATCTATTGCACTTTTTTCTAGTCTAGACACTTGGGCTTGAGATATTCCTATTTCTTCTGCTACTTCCATTTGAGTTCTTCCATCAAAAAATCTTTTTGATATTATAGTTTTCTCCCTATTGTTTAATTTTTTCATAGCTTCTGTAATAGTTATATTATCTGCCCATAATTCATCTGTATTTTTTACATCCTTTATTTGATCCATTATATAAATGCTTTCATTTCCTTCATTATATATAGGCTCCTGAAGAGAAACTGGATCTTGTATTGCATCCAAACTTATAACTATTTCTTCTTTTTCTGCTCCAACTTCCTTTGCTATTTCTTCTATTGTAGGATCTTTCTCCTTTTGCTTTATAAGTTTTTCTTTAGCTTGAAGTGCTTTATATGCTAAATCTCTAATAGATCTACTTACTCTTATTGGATTATTATCTCTTAAATATCTTCTTATTTCTCCGAATTATCATTGGAACGGCATAAGTACTGAATTGAACATTTAAAGTAATATCAAAATTATCAATTGCTTTAATTAATCCTACACATCCTATTTGAAATAAATCATCTGCATTTTCTCCTCTTCCTCCGAATCTTTGTACTACACTCAAAACTAATCTTAAATTTCCATTTATAAATTCTTCTCTAGCTTTTTTATCTCCATTCTTTATTTTTATTAATAAATCATTTTTTTCTTCATTTGATAGCAGAGGTAATTTTGCAGTATTAACACCGCATATTTCCACCTTGTTAATCAAATAAAAACCTCCTTTTTTTAATAATGTCTATTTACATCATTTCCAAAAAAAGGTTTTTTATACTTAAATAACATTTATCACTTCTTGTATTAATACAGCATTGTATTAGCTATTTTACAGAAATATTTTCTTTTATATTTTCAAATTTTGCATCTCCTATTCCAGGAACATTTTTTATATCTTCTATTTTTTTGAAATTACCATTTTGAATTCTATAATTAATAATTTTTAATGCAGTCGATGGTCCTATACCAGTTAATGTTTCTAACTCTGTTTGTGATGCCATATTTATATTTATTTTTTGTTCTTTATTATTGTCTTCACCTTTTATGACATTATCTCCTGCACTTTTTGTTATAGTATTTGTTTCTTCTTTATCATTTATATTTGGAACATATATCTTTTGTCCATCTTGTACAATATATGCTAAATTTATTTTTGATAAATCTGCTTCTTTCGTTGTTCCACCTGCTGCTTCTATAACATCTGAAATTCTACTTCCTTGTTCTACTTCTACTATTCCTTGTTTTTTGACTGAACCTGTTATGTGTATTATTATATTTTTTTCTTTTGCATCTATATATTCATCTTCTTCTAAATCATCATTAACATTCACATATTCATTCTCTTTTGTTTCTAGAGCAATATATTTTGAATTACTTGCTTTTGATATAATATAATATCCTATAAATAGTAGTATAATTACAAGTATTATAACAAGAATAATTTTTTGTTTTTTATTTAAAATTTCCATATAAAACCTCCATAATTTTTTATAAATATTTAAAAAATATTTTAAAATATTGTTTTTAATCATAATTTAATATATTATATTAATAGAATTGTTATAGATTAATTGGGGAGATGAAATCAAATGAAATTTATTAAAAAATTTTGTGTTTGCTTGTTTATATTAGTAAGTTTAAGTATAATCTTACTTCCAATAGTTAATGCAGATGAGAAAAATATTTCTAATCCTAATATCGCTTCTCCATCAGCTTTGCTAATGGATTTGAAAAGTGGAAAAATACTTTATGAAAAGAATATGAACAAAAAAATGTATCCTGCAAGTTTAACTAAAGTTATGACTGCTATTATTGTTTTAGAAAATTGTGATTTGAATGAAATTGCAACAGTCAGTTATAATGCAGTTATGTCAATGTCTCCCGGATATGTTACAGCAAATCTGCAAGTTGGTGAAGAATTAACAGTTGAACAATTATTGTACGTATTAATGGTGGGATCTTCAAATGATGCAGCAATTGTTTTAGCTGAACATGTTTCAGGCTCTGTAGAAGAATTTGCTAAAGTTATGAATGAAAAGGCAAAAGAAATTAATTGTACATCTACAAATTTTGTTAATCCTAATGGAGCTCATGATGAAAACCATTATTCTACAGCTCATGATTTAGCCTTGATTGCAAAATATGCTATGCATAATGAAATGTTTAGAACTCTTGTTTCAACAACTTCATACAAACTTCCAAAATCCAATAAATATAATAAGGAAGATAGATTGTTTAATACTACAAATGCTTTGATAATGAAAAATAATACCTATTATTATGAATATGCAACTGGTATTAAAACTGGATTTACTACTCCTGCTAAAAATTGTTTAATTGCTTCGGCAAAAAAAGATAATTTAGAATTACTTACTGTTGTTTTAGGTTCTGGTCAAAATAATCAAGGTCTTAGTGAAAGGTATTTAGATACGATAAATTTATTTGAATACGGATATAATAATTATACTATAACAGAAGTTATAAAATCAGGTGGAGTTGTTCAAACAACAAATATAAATAATGCTACTAGAGATACTAAAAAACTAGATGCTGTAGTTGCAAATGACATTTCAGTATTAATAAAAACATCTGATAAAAATAATGCTCTACTTCCAAAAGTTCATTTAAACGAAGAATTAAAAGCACCTATTAAAAAAGGTGATGTAATAGGCAGTGTAACATATACTACAGAAGGTATTGACTATACTGAAAATTTAGTTGCAAATAATGATGTGAAAAAATCTAGAACTTCGATTAACATATTTATACTATTAGTAATTGTTTTATTTATATATTTGTATTTAAAATCAAAAAAGAGAAAAAATAAAAATATCAGATTTAAAAAAAGAATAAATAGATATTAAGTTATACAAAAATGGGAGTTTAAATAGCCCCCAATTTTGTTTACTTTATATAAAAATCAACTTTTATCTTGACTTGATATAAGATTCTTGTTCTTATATTCTTTGTTTATTCCACAGTTTCCTCTACATTTTCTTCTACAGTTATACCATTAAACAATTCATCAATTACTGTTTTTGTCTTTTCTTCATCATACAAGAAAAATGATATTCCATTTATGTATTTTGGACTTCCTGGTAATTGTTCAGCTTTTATATTATCTGTATTCATATTAATTGCATATGGTATATAATCTTTTAATATTTGGAAATCCATATTAGTTTTCGCATATTTTTCTGCTATGTCTATAATATTTCCTATTTCTTTTATATTTTTAAATTGAATAGTTTGTTTTGCAACTGCTATAATTACTTCTCTTTGTGTTCTCATTCTGCCAAAGTCTTCCATACCATATTCATATGAATATGTAGAACCATCTGCATTATGTCTAAATCTTACAAGCTGCTCAACTTGATTACCATTTAATTTTTGCCATCCTTCTTGTAAACTAACATGTAAACCTTGTTTATTATCATTATATTTCATATCCATTGGTACATTAAATTCAATCCCACCAATTGCATCAACAAGTTCTACTAATCCTTGAGTATCAATTAAAATATAATTCTTTATATCTAATCCAGTTATTTCATTTACTTTTTCCATAGTTTTTTCAGGATCTTTACCACTATTATATACAGAATTTATTTTATCGTATGCCGAAGCATTATACTGACTATCTCCTATAAATGTATCTCTTGGAATTGAAAGCATTGATGCTTCTTGAGTTTTTGGATCATATGAACATACTATTATAGTATCTGACATTCCTGTACTTTCTCCCATAGCCAATATATATAACTTGTCCAAATTTTCTAATGTTTTCTTGTTATGTCCAAATAATGCTGCTAACCAATTTCCACCTAAATCATAAACCCTCTTTGCAAATAATCCACCTGCTATAGCTAACACAATTAATATAAAAATAAATATTTTTAGTCCCATATGTTTTCTCTTTTTTTTCTTTTCTTTTACTGCGTCATGTTTTCCCATTTTTTATATCATCACTCCTATTTGTAACGTATTTAATAGTATAACAGAACTAAAAATAAATATCAACATTTATATTTATTTTTTATCAATATTTTATATCAATATTTTTTACACTATAATATTTAATATTATATTATTATTGTATAACATTTTTGTAAGGACTGACTTATCTATGTTTTTTGAAACTGCTTTATTTAATAATGGCATTACAAGATATACTACTGCAAGTATTGTATAAACTAAAATCATTCCTTTAATTATTCCATATATTGTTCCTCCAAGCTTATTAACCTGTTTTAATAAAGGTAGCTTTGTGATTAAATCTGTAAAAGCTGATACAAACTTTATAGCTATTTTTACTATTATAAATATTAGTAACAAGGTAACAGTTTCTATCAACTTTACTGTAAATACATTTGTAATTTCTTCTATTGTACTTGTTGCTACACCCATAATATTAAAGCTAGAATTGTTCTCTACAGTAAGTTGTTGATTTATATCTACACCTTCTGGTTTTATTTTTTGAATCATTACATTTTTTATATTATCATCTATGTATGTATTTTTTATAACAGTATTACTTACTGGTTTATATAAAATCAATGCCACTATTATTGCTATAAAAAATGATAATATTTTTATTGCTGACTTTACTAACCCCTGTTTATAACCTATAAAAGTGCATAATGCAACTATTCCTAATACAGCTAAATCATATATAATCCACATATTATTTTCTCCTTTATAATGAGATAATATTTATTTTGTTTTTAGAAATAATCCCTGCAATCTCATCACACATAACAATATCTTGTATTTCTTCTCTGTTAGATTCATATCTTTTTACAAGCCAACCTCTATCATTTATAAACATTACACTAGTTCCTAAATTTACTGCAATCATATTTCCCTGTGTATAAATTTTCTTAGGTGTATTTTCAATTTCATATTTATTTACATCATTTGTGTTGCTACTATTAATTATTTGCATTTGTATTGATGTATGTAATAAATCTTCTTTTGTTTTTACAATTTTTGTTATTTTTGATATGACATTAATATCTGCAAATATAACTTCTTCATTAGTTAGACTAATAAGTTCTGTATTTTCTCCTTCCTTTAACATGTCTATATGCTCATCGTACATACATATCAAATTGCCTTTATTATTATATTTAACATTTATAATTAAGTCATTTGGTTTTGCCATATATGTATATTTAATTGGTTTATCTAAATTGTTTTTAGCATCATCAATCGATATTATTTTTATATTTGATTGAATAACTATTCCAGAAAAGTTTGCTTCCGCAATTGCTAAGTATTTATTATTATTTGATATATCTGTATCTATTACATTCGTTGTTGATAAATAATTTTTAAAAAGTTCATTACCCTTAGAATCAAATGTTTGAACTACTGTTTTATAACTTGTACCAGATATAATTACTGAAACATATCCATTTTTATTAACATTTATACTAGATATGTTACCTTCTATTTCATCTTGCCAAATTATATTTTTATTATAAATCAAATATACTTTTTGTCCGCCTTTTTCAGCGATACATAGGTAATCTCCGTTTGACTCAAATATCGGATTTGAAATTTCTATATCTAAAGTATGTTCTTGATTTCCTAGTTTATTATATAATTTTAATACATTCTGATCTAATATAGCTAAATATTTACTATATGCATATATATTTATATTTTTTGAAGTATCAATCTCTACACTTGGAAGTTTTTCCTCGTTAACTATTTTTCTAAAAATAAATATATCAAAAAAATTTCTAACATTGTTATCATTTTCATAAAAAGCAATAAAGAATATAAATAATATAATACAAACTAAGGCAATTGATATCTTTAATATTTTTCCTTTATTTAATTTGTTTTTTGTCTTATTAGTATCAGTTTTCCCGAGCAGAACCACTAAACATATAATACTTCATAGTTACACCTTTTCATATATTTGACTTTTTCTATTTTATTTATATCAAAACTCTACTTTATTTTCAAGGTGTTTTATTTTATTATTAAAAAAATTAGTTGCACAATTCCAAGATAACCAAAAATAGGATATAGTAGATTTATTAAATTTGAAAATCTCATTTGTCCTATTAATATTGAAATTATACATATTATTCCAAGACATAATATATATTTTTTCCTGTTTTTAGTTATATTACTCAAAAATCCATATCCTGCACAAATTGCTGTTGTAAATATTGCGATTAATATTACAACTCCATAAACATACTTAATTTTATTTCCTAAACTATTTGCTATATATACAATTGGTATTTCAACCTCACGTATTTCTTTTATAAATGTGTTCATAAGTAAAAAAATGCATACTGATAATACAATCATAACAACCGCTACACAAAAAGAAACTAATAATGATGTTTTTTTTGTATCTACTTTATTTTTTAAACTTATTAATATCGGAATTAGAGTTATACTATTATAACTTGTATATAAAATGCTTCTTAAAATCCAATTTATCGAATTTTTAATATTATTTTCTTCAATTATTTGTGAATATTCAATTTTATTTATTCCTAAAAAAACAATTAATAGAATAATAATTGGTATTAGGTATGTATTTATCTTAATTACTCCATCAATATTATGCGATAAAGAAATAAATATTAAAATTGCAATAACTAACGTACCATAAAATTTAGAAATATTTAATTCTTGCATAAAATATGTCGCAAACCCTGCTACCATTATATTAAAAGATATAAGAAGAAATATATTAATAATATTATTTATAGTAAAACATAATATTTTATTTTTTTTAAATCTCTCTGGTAAAATATCTTCTACGAATTCTTCATAGTTATTAATCTTATTTCTTAATACAATATTAAATGTTTTGTATATTATATATGCCATTAGAGTAACTGATATAAATATCCCTATTAATCCGCTTAAATCCATATCTATTAAAAAATGTATAAATTTCTTGACCTGATGCAAATCCAGCTCCTATTATTGTACCTATGATTACAAAGGTAGTTTTATATATATTCTTTACATTAATTCCCTTCATTACTATTCCTTTCTTTCTATATAATATATTTATGTCTTTTTTTAAGGAATATTAATAAGAAATAGGAATATTATTTTTTAGGTGATAGTATGTATCCTTTTATAATTGCATTTCTATTAATATTTGTTTCTGAACTTGGTGATAAAACACAATTATTAGTTTTATCTTTTTCATCTAAATTAAAAGCTAAAACTATATTGTTAGGTGTTGCATTAGGCTCTTTACTTAGTCACGGAATCGCTATTATGTTTGGAAGCTTTTTGGGTAATATTGAAAACCTAAAATTTCAATACTTTTTAAAAATAGTCACATATTTATCTTTTATTATTTTTGGTATAATCACATTAGTAAAATGTGATTATAAAGAAAAAACTTCTAATGAAAATAATAAACAAAAATTAAGAAATAATATGAGTTATATTCTTTTTATTGCACTTACTATAGCTATAGGAGAATTAGGTGATAAAACATTTCTTGCTTCTATTGGTTTAGGTATTGAATATTCTTTATATAAAATGTCCCTTATATCTGGTGCAATTGCTGGTATGGTTATAAGTGATTTAATTGCAATCCTATTTGGCAAGGCATTGTCTCATAAAATACCAGAAAATATAATGCAAAAACTTTCTGGAATTTTATTTTTAATTTTTGGTCTTTTAGGAATGTTGAATTTTTTAGTAAATATAGTTTAATCAAATATAAGGTATACTTGTAAAAAGAAATACCTCCACTATTATACGGAGGTATTTCCACGATTTCTTCGAGCGTGTGTTCTTCTGCATGGCTCATAAGACGATTCCTAAGAAATCACCAAGCTCTGTCAAGCTTATTTTAAAGATAATCGCAGTATGCCATTAATTCTTTGATTTTAATCTACTTGTATTAAACTATTTTCTAATTTCTTTGTTTCTTAGTTTTATCTGCTTTTCTAACTCTTGTTTAGTAGGTGTATCTTTTACAATGTGTCTTGCTTTAAATTTTATATTATTTTAATCTAACCATTTTTTGCCTTTTGGTATGTTGTACATTTTAGATATTTAATAAATAAATTACCAACTTCATTTCACTCCTAATTTATTTCTATCATTTTTATTTCTACCTCATCCTCTATTTCTTTCATTGCGTCAAGTGTCTTATGTAATAATTCATCCAATTCCCATCCTAGCTGCTCTGCTCCTTTTTTTATTACATCCCTTGAACATCCTGCTGCAAATTTTTTATCTTTAAATTTCTTTTTTAAACTTGATAATTCCATATCTTTTGTGCTTTTTGATGGTCTCATTTTTGCTGCTGCCCAAATTAACCCCGTTAATTCGTCTGTTGCAAATAGAATTTTTTCCATTTGATGTATAGGTTCTACATTTGTACATATTCCATATCCATGGCTACATACAGCATGTATTAGTTCTTCACTTGCATCTATTTCTTTTAATAGTTCAGGAGCCTTTTTGCAGTGTTCTTCTGGATAACATTCAAAATCAACATCGTGTAATAATCCGAACCGTTCCCCAAAAATCTTCATCATATCCTAACTCTTTTGCAAAATATTCCATTACTAATTCTACTGTTATGGCATGCCTTATATGAAATTTCTCTTTGTTATATTTTTTTAATAGTTCAATAGCTTTTTTTCTATTCATTTTAATTCCTCCTTTTATACAATTTTATAATATTATATCAGAAATTAAGCTTAAATAATATATAGCAGTAATTATGATAATTTGTATTAATTCTATTTTATGCGTGTACATAAATTATATTATAAATCAAAATTTTTCTATGCAAGTGATAAACAAATGATAAAATATATATTTGTAAAAATTTGTATGAAATACAAATAAAAAATAGTAAATTTACTATTTTTATTACCATAATTATTTAATTGAATTTACTCTCTTTATTAATTCTTCTATCTTAAACTTTCAACCTTCGGGTTATGAGCGCTTGATAAGTGATTTTGAGAAATTTTGTTAACTTGAGTTTTTATTAGTTTTAATAGGGTTAGAACGAATTGGTGCAATTATGAATTCGGTTAAATTAGGTCATTTTTTGCAATAATTGTCCCCAATTTGTCCCCAAAAATTTTAATAAAAATGGAGGTTAAAAAATGAAAATTAATGATATTTTTAAAGATGTTGAAAGTGAAAATTTATTAGAAAAATGGTTAGAATTTAGAGAGGAAGACTTATGTCATATGGAGAAAGAAGATAAAAAACACTTGCTTAACTTTGATAATTATGCTAAGAGAATTTTGAAAAATACTACTAAAGAAGGCTATAATTATGTTTCTAAGCAATTAGAATTTATGTATGATGACTTTATTG
>CANRDJ010000035.1 GCA_947629355.1 uncultured Clostridia bacterium | reverse complement strand
GGTAAAAGGACATTGAATTTTTTTATCAATTTAACTTTGTATTTTTTTATCAATTTTATATTGACTTTTACAATAAAATAGTAAATATTAATTCTATAAATTTATTTCTAAATAAAATTTCCAAATTAAAAATTAAATATATAAAAGGAGGAGAAAAAAATAAGTATACCAAGAAGTTTATATAGTAATGGCTTTTTTCATATTATGGTTCAGGGTTTAAACAAGGAATATATTTTTTACAAGAATTGTTATAAAGATGAGTATATTAATTTGATAAAAAAATATATAAAAAAGTACGAAGTTTTGCTATTAAGTTACTGCATTATGGATAATCATGCCCATATTTTAATCTATACGGAAAATATTAATCAACTGTCAATGTTTATGCAAAATATAAACTCAAAATTTGCATTATATTATAACAAAGATATAGATAGAGTAGGATATGTTTTTAGAGACAGATATAATAGTCAATATATAAATAGTAAGAGATATTTATTAAATTGTTTAAATTATATTCATATGAATCCAGTTAATGCAAATATTGTTAGAAAACCAGAAGATTATAAATATTCAACATATAATGATTATATAAATAATACTGGCATTGTAAATGATATTGTTTTAGATAAAATATTTGACGGCGAAAAGAACTATTTGGATATATTTTTAAATATTTCAAACAAAGAATTTGAAGTTATGGACATAGATAGGGAAGAAAAGAATTTCGAAATTGCAACAAAAATATTTTTAGAAGAAAATAATACAACATTAGCAGAGATTAAAGAAAATAAAGAAATGTTTAAAAAATATTGTATTGAAATGATTACAAATAAAAAATATAAGCAAGTCCAAGTATCAAAAATTTTAAATAAAAGTAAATCTACAATATCTAAATATATTATAAGAAGTAGTCTAAAATAAGTGGAGAAATCGCCCCGAGCAAGAAGTTTCTCAAAAAAGTGGAGAAATCGCTCCGAGCAAAAAGTTTCGTTTCGTTGCATTTAGACTTTAAAAGTGATAGAATGATCGAAATAGGAAAAATGGAGAAATTGCTCCGAGCAAAAAGTTTCGAAGAGAAAATTAAGAAGGTGTTGCTTATGAAGGACTATATAAGAGTTATTGGTGGAGGCTTAGCAGGATGTGAAGCTGCTTATCAAATTGCAAAGAGAGGGATTAAGGTTAAGTTATATGAGATGAAACCTAACGTGTTTTCTCCTGCTCATTCTAATAGTAATTTGGCTGAAATAGTTTGTAGTAATTCTTTTAAGTCCAATTCTATTACAAATGCTTGCGGTTTATTAAAGGAGGAGCTAAGGAAATTAGAGTCTTTGTTAGTAAAATGTGCTGATGAAACATCAGTACCTGCAGGACAGGCATTAGCTGTTGATAGAGAAGAGTTTTCTAAGTTGGTCACAAGTCAAATAGAAAGAATGGATAATATAGAAATAATAAGAGAAGAATTTTATAAGAGTATAGATGATGATTGTATTACTATTATTGCAACAGGACCATTAACATCAGACAAAATGGAAAAACAGATACTTAAGTTTACTGGGGAAAATAGGCTATATTTTTATGATGCGGCCGCCCCAATTGTAGAAAAAAATAGCATTAATATGAATATTGGGTTTTATGGTGATAGGTATGGAAAAGAAGGAGATAGTAGCTATATAAATTTACCTCTTAATAAAGAAGAATATGAGAAGTTTTATAATGAGTTAATTAATGCTGAGGTAGTAAATTTGCATAATTTTGAAAAAAAAGAGATATTTGAAGGTTGTATGCCAATAGAAGTGATGGCTAAAAGAGGAGAAGATACCATGAGGTTTGGACCATTAAAACCAGTAGGATTTATTGATCCAAGAACTAATACAATGCCATATGCAATTGTTCAATTGAGACAGGATAATGAAGCAGGAACACTGTACAACTTGGTGGGATTTCAAACAAATTTAAAATTTGGAGAGCAAAAAAGAGTATTTTCAATGATACCAGGATTGGAAAAAGCTGAATTTGTAAAATATGGTGTAATGCACAGAAATACATACATTAATTCACCAATACTATTAAACAGTACATTTAATCTAAAAAACAATCCTAATATATTCTTTGCAGGCCAAATTACAGGTGTAGAAGGATATGTTGAATCTATAGCTTCTGGCTTATCTGCTGGAATAAATGCTACTAAAATCTATAACAATGATAAATTAGTAACTTTTTCGGATAAAACAGTAATCCGGAGCATTATCAAAATATATATCGTCTCCTAATTCAAGATTTCAACCAATGAATGCTAATTTTGGAATACTGCCACCTTTAGAAGAAAAAATAAAAGATAAACAGGAAAGATATAAAAAAATGGCTGAAAGATCATTAAAAATATTATAAATGTAATAAAAAACAAAAACAATTAAAAATAAAAGGTAGTCACATCTAACTTTAGTGACTACCTTTATTACTATATATCATGCTGTTGCTCTGTATCATCTGATTTCTTTCTTGCAACGTTGTGCAAATTTTCTTGATAATTTTTTTCAAGATATTTTTGAACGATTTCAGAATTGTATTCATCTTTAGATAGTTTTAAACTATCTTTAAAATGTTTTGTATTATCTGCGTCATGAGAATTCTCTTTTAAGTTTTCTTTTAAGTCTTGTTTTGAATTCTGTTTATTTGATTTTATATTATTAATAATATATTTTATTCTTTTGATTGGATGTCGCCAAGATGGTATTTCAGATGGAAGATATAGCCAAGATGAAGGTTCAGTTCGAAGAGGTGTTTTCATTGGAACTGGTGGTTCTGTTGAAATTGGTTTATTATAAGTTTCAAATTCTTTTGCTACAGGTAACTTTTTCATTGCTTTATCATAGTTAACAATAGATTTTTCACATCTGTTAATTTGCCTATTAAGGTTTTCATATGAGTTTATGTTCTCTAATAGTATTTTATCTATTTCAGGATGGTTTTTTGAAAAATAATCTATAAATTGTCCACGTATTTCATTACGTTTAGCTTCAAAATTAGGCAAATCAGCTTTTGCTTTAGACAATCTTTTCAGTTCTTCATCAGTAAGTGATGTTTTAGAAGACAAATTTTTAATTATTGTATTACATCCTTTTATAGATCGAGTATAATTATTAATACCTTTAAGAAGTTTTTGAAGATTAGGGTGGTTATCTAATATTTGCTGTATAGTTTCTAATTGTTGTTTCTTTTTAATTTCTTGTTTTCTATTCCTATCATATCTTTTATATAATATTGCATCTAATTTTTTCTTAGTTTCAGGATCTTTACTTAGTTCTTCAAATTTTGAATCAACTAATTTTTTTTGCTTAGATAAAATTGCTTGTGCTTTTTCTAACTTGCTTTTATAGTCTGTAACAGCCTTTTGGCATTGTTCTATGTCTGCTTGTAATGCTTTTGCTGTTGCTTTATCATTTCTTGAATTTGCTAGTTCTAGTTGAGCTGTTTTAATTTTAAAATTTGCATATGTTTCGTTTAGTTTATCTTCGAAGTCTGCTATTTTATCTTTTAGTCCACCTGGCTGTTCTAATTTTTTTAAAGCTGAATCTTGTTTTAAATATTCTTCATTTAATTTTTTAATATCTGTAGCCATATTTACCTCCTATTAATTTTAGTTTATTATTTCATCACACATTTTTATCATGTCATCTATTCTTGACATTAAATCATCTAATTCTATTTTTAAATCAGCTAATTCTTCAAGTGAAAGTTTTTCTAAATCTTCATTAGTAATATTTATGAGGTCATTTTCCATAAATGTTCCCCCTCTCTTAAGTAATTATACAATTAGAAAATTATGTCAATACTTAACATAAAAAATACAATTCTATTATATAAAATACTGATAGATATATTTAAAATTATTTAATAATTATAGTAATCAAAAAAAATAAAAAAACTTTCAAAAAACTATTGCATTTTAGTAATTTATCATATAAAATATGGTCAAAGTGGAACAAAGTGGAGCAAAGTGGAATAAAAATTCCTTAATATGAAAAGAGGTGGAAACATTTGTTAATAGGCGAGTATGAGCATACAATAGATGCAAAGGGGAGACTCATAATGCCAGCAAAACTAAAAGAAGATATAGGCGAAAAATTTGTTATAACACAGGGTTTAGATGGCTGTTTATTTGTATATTCGCGGAAACGAATGGAAAAATTTCGAAGAAAAATTAAGAACATTTCCACTTACAAATAAAGATGCGAGAGCATTAAAAAGATTCTTTTTAGCAAGAGCAACAGAATGTGAAATAGATAAACAGGGAAGATTTTTAATAACAAGTAATTTAAGGGAATTTGCAGAGCTTGAAAAAGAAGTAATAATTATTGGTGTTTTAGACAAGATAGAAATTTGGAGTAAAGATAAATGGCTTAAATATAGTGAAGAAGAGAATTTGGCAGCTGATGAAATTGCAGAAAGAATGGAAAACTTGGGTATATAACTTTAAAAAAGTTTATATAAAATACAAAAGATGTAAAGTAGTACACAAAAGATAAGTTAAAATTACAAAAGATAAAACATACTAAGGTTTACAAAAGATAAAGAATTAAAAAATTTTAAATTTTACAAATGAAAAGGTTATAATTTACGAAAGTAAAATTATATACAAACAAAAGATAATTAAATAATATACAAATGAATTAATAGTTTTTAAGAGAGACTATAAAGCACACAAAAGAAAAAATAGGGTGGCTTATAGCCACCCTAAGGAACACAAAAGATAATAACAAAACAAGCTAGGAATGACAGTTGGTACATGTTTTATACCAACTGTTTATACTATTGGAGGTTATAGACTAGGGGTAAAACAATGATGAATAAAAATTTTAATCATATACCAGTTTTACTAAATGAATGTATTGATAATTTAGATATAAATCCAGATGGTATTTATATAGATGGTACAATGCGGTGGAGCTGGACATAGTTATCATATAGCAAAAAGATTGTCCCAAAAAGGTTTACTAATAGGAATAGACAGAGACAAAGAAGCTATAGAAGTAGCTAAAAAAAGATTAAAAAAATTTGATAATGTATGCTATGTACATGATAATCATGACAATATAAAAGAATTAATAGAGAAATTAAATATAGATAAAGTTGATGGTATTTTGTTAGATTTAGGAGTTTCATCATATCAGATAGATGAAAAAACAAGAGGATTTACATATATGCAAAATGGTCCATTAGATATGAGAATGGATAAAACCCAAGATTTAACTGCCGAATATATAGTAAATAACTATAAAGAAGAAGAATTAGCAGAAGTTATATATAAATATGGAGAAGAAAAATTTTCTCGTGAAATTGCAAAAAATATTTGCAAATATAGAGTAAAAGAAAAAATAGAAACTACAGCAAAATTAGTAGAAATAATAGAAAAAAGCATACCAAAAATGCATAATCAAAAAAAAGGACATCCAGCAAAAAGAACGTTTCAAGCAATTAGAATAGAAGTGAATAATGAAATAAAACCGCTACATGATACAGTAATAAATTCAATACAAATACTTAAAAATAAAGGAAGGCTTTGTATAATAACATTTCATTCATTAGAGGATAGAGCAGTAAAACAAGCCTATATTGAGGCGACTGGAAAATGCACATGTCCACCAGGATTGCCATATTGTGTATGTGGACAAAAAAAATTAGGAAAAATAATTACAAGAAAACCAATTTTACCAAGTGATGAAGAAATGAAAAACAACTCAAGAAGTAAAAGTGCAAAACTGAGAGTATTTGAAAAGCTATAGTTTGTAGGATAGATAACACAAATTACATATTAAAAAGTTAAAATCGAATGTAAAAAGCTTATTATAAAAAAGTATTGTAGAGCGGTTGCAGTTTTTGACAACGTATTAAATAATTAAGAATGGAGAGTTATAAGTAAATAATATAAGGCTCTTCACGATTTAAAGGAGGTGTATATATTGCCAAGAAATTTTAATAAATATCAATATGAAACAAGTCCAAGAAAACTTGAGCCTGAATATACACCCATAAAAAATCCATATAAAGCAAAAAAGACTACTGCACATAGAATTAAAAAAAATAGCAATAATAAGAAGGAAAAACAATTAAAAAAGCAACAAAAACAAATGATAAAGTATTTAATAATAGGATTTGCAATAATTTTTGGAATTTGCTATAGAAATTCACAAATAGATGAGAATTTTGCAAAAGTGCAAGATTTAAAACAAGAAGTTGCAGATGTTGAAAAACAGAATGCACAACTAGAAATTTCTATTGAAAATGGTTTAAATTTAAGTAATTTAGAACAAGAAGCAAAAGAAAAATTAGGAATGCAAAAGTTAAATTCAAAGCAAACAATATATATAACACTACCAAAAAGGGATTACATAGAGCCAGCAACAGAAGATGTAATACTAGACGAAAAGCAAAGTGGAATAAAAGGTATAATAAATACAATCATGAATATATTTAAATAAGATTAGTATTAATAAAATACTAATCTATTTTATTGTATTTTGAGGTGCTTAAATGAAATCTACAAATATCAGTAGAAAAAGAAGATTAAAAAATATATTATTTGTTTGTTTTACAATTTGTACATTATTAATTATAAGGGTAGGAATTATACAATTTGTTCAGGGCTCAGAATTACAATCAATGGCATATAAACAACAAACATTAAACAGAAAAATAAATCCAAAAAGAGGAACAATATATGATAGTACAGGTAAAAATATACTTGCTGTAAGTGCGAGTGTAGAAACTGTATCAGTAACTCCAAGTAATATAAAAAAAGAGGATAAAGAAAAAGTTGCAAGAGCAATGTCAGATATATTTGGTTTAGAGTATGAAACAGTGTTAAAGAAAGTAAGTAAGAACAGTTCGATTGAAACTATTGTTAAAAAGGTAGAAAAAGAACAAACAGACAAATTAAGAGAATGGATGAATGAAAATAGTATTATTTCAGGTATAAATATAGATGAAGATACAAAAAGATACTATCCATATGCTACACTCGCATCTAACGTAATTGGATTTACAGGAAGTGATAACCAAGGATTAGAAGGAATTGAAAGTAGATATGATGATATTTTAAAAGGAACTACAGGTAAAATTTTAAAAGTAACAGATGCAAGAGGAACAGATTTAGGTAATGAAGGCGAAGATTATATTGAAGCAATTGATGGTGACGATATAGTTTTATCAATAAATATGACTGTGCAATCAATTGCAGAAAAATATTTAGAACAAGCATGTATTGACAATGTTTGTACGGATGGTGGAAATATATTAATTGCAAATCCAAAAACAGGAGATATTTTAGCAATGGCAAGCTATCCAAATTATGATTTAAATAATCCATATAAAATTAATAAAGACGATTTAGAGTTTGTATGGGATACATTGTCATCTAAAGATAAATCAGAGTCCCTTCAGCAGATGTGGAGAAACAAAGCTATATCGGATACATATGAACCAGGATCTACATTTAAATTGCTTACATCATCTGCGGCATTAGAAGAAGGAATAACTGATACTGATAATTCAGGAGAGTTTGCCTGTACGGGTTCAATAAATATAGCAGGAACAAGAATTAAATGTTGGAGATATTATAGACCACATGGTTCTCAAAGTTTAAGGCAAGCACTAATGAATTCATGCAACCCTGTATTCATAGGACTTCGGACAAAAAATTGGAGTAGAAAAATATTATAATTATTTAGAAAAATTTGGATTGTTATCAAAAACAGGTATTGATCTTCCGGGTGAAGCGGGAAGTATTTTTTTAAAAAAAGATAAAGTAGGACCAGTAGAACTAGCTACAATATCGTTTGGGCAAAGATTTGAAATAACACCAATACAAATGCTTACACTTGTTTCAACAATTGCTAATAATGGTAAAAAATTTACTCCACGACTTGTGAAAGCAACTATAAATAGTCAAACTGGTGAAAGAAATGATATAGAAGTAAAAGAGGGTGAACAAGTAATATCAGAAGAAACAGCAAAAAAAGTACTTAGTATGATGGGCTCAGTTGTATCTGAAGGAACAGGAAAGAATGCACAAGTAAAAGGATATTCAATAGGAGGAAAGACAGGAACGTCAGAAGATGGAGTAAATACAAATAAGTATGTTACATCATTTGTAGGTGTTGCAGATATTTCAGATCCAGAAGTGGTAATATTAATTTTATTATATAATCCAACAGGAGAAGGGGGACACCAAGGAGGTGCAGTTGCAGCACCAATTGCATCACAGGTACTTCGGAGAGGTACTACCATATTTAGAAATTAAAAAACAAGAAACAGAGGAAGATATTACTGAAAGTGTAGTAATGCCAAATGTAACTGGAATTACAGTTGAAGAGGCAAGTAAAATATTAAAAGAATTAGGATTACAAGTTAATATAATAAGTAAAACAGAAGAAATAGATGAAGAGAAAAATAAAGAAAAGATAGTTAGTGAGCAACTTCCTAAAAAAGGTATACAGATAAATACTAGTGCTACTGTAAATTTATATTGGGAATAGATTTAATTTGTAGAAAAAATTCTTAATTTTACTATACAAAATATAAAATTAATTATATAATAAATGTGTATTAATGAGAATAAGGGGCGGATAAATATGAAATTGAAAGCTATATTAAATGGAATAGATGGATTAAAAGCAAAAGGAAATTTAGATATTGATGTAACAAGTATAGCAGATGATTCAAGGAAAGTAAAAAAAGATGGAATGTTTGTTGCTATAAAAGGATTTGAAACAGACGGACATAAATATATACGCAGTGCTATAGAAAATGGAGCAAAAGTTGTTATAATAGAAGAAGGTGCAACATTAAAAAAGAGTGATATAACAGATGATGTAACGATAATTATGGCACCAAATACAAGAATAGCTCTTGCAAAAGTTGCATGTAATTTTTATGATAATCCATCTTCAAAATTTAACTTAATAGGTATAACAGGTACAAAAGGAAAAACAACTACAACATTTATGGTAAAATCAATATTGGAAAAACATGGCCAAAAAGTAGGACTAATAGGAACAGTAAGTAATTATATAGGAGATAAAAATTTAGGAGAAAGTACAAGAACTACACCAGAGAGTTTAGAACTTCAAGAACTTTTTAGTCAAATGGTAAAAGAAAAAGTAGATACAGTTGTAATGGAGGTATCTTCTCAAAGTTTAAAATTACATAGAGTAGATGGGTGTAACTTTAATATAGGAGTATTTACAAATTTCTCTGAAGACCATATAAGTGAAAAAGAGCATCCGGACATGGAAGATTATTTTAACTCAAAATTAAAATTATTTAATATGTGCAAAATAGGGTTTATAAATGCAGATGATTTTCATGTTGCAAAGGTAAAGAAATTGATAAAAGATTGTGATATTAAGACATATGGAATAGATAACACAGCAGACTTATTAGCAAAAGATATAACAGTAACAAATTCAAGTGTGGATTTTAAGGTAAAAATAGGTACAAGAAATGAAAGAGTAAAAACAGGAATACCAGGTAGATTTAGTGTATACAATTCTTTAGCAGCAATATCAATAGCTTCTAGATTTGGAATTTCTGCTGATGAAATAAAAGAGGCATTATTGGATGTGAAAGTTCCGGGAAGAAGTGAACTTGTACCAAATAAAAAAGAACTTACTATAATGATAGATTATGCTCATTCACCAGAAAGCCTTCAAAATATTCTTTCAGCTGTAAAAAGTTATACAAGAGGCAGAGTAATTTCTGTATTTGGATGTGGTGGAGATAGAGATCATGGTAAAAGACCTCAAATGGGAGAAATATCAGGAAATATTGCAGATTTTACAGTTATAACTTCAGATAATCCAAGGACAGAAAAACCAGAGGATATAGTTAATCAAATTGAAGAGGGAACCAAAAAAACAAAAGGAAAATATATAGTGGTTGTTGACAGGATAGAGGCTATAAAATATGCAATTAATATGGCTAATAAAAATGATATTATTGTTCTAGCTGGAAAAGGACATGAAACTTACCAAGAAATAAATGGTAAAAAGCATCCTTTTGATGAAAGAGAAATAATTAAAAAGATAATAGGGTAATAAACTAATTAATAATTAATAGTGAAGGTGAATAGTACAAAATTCATTTCACAAATTTTGAAGGGGGAAGCATACTTGTATTTCCAAACAAGGATATTATTTGTATCATTTATATCAACAGTAATTATATCAATATTTATTATACCAATATTAAAAAGATTAAAGGTAGGTCAAATAGAACGAGATGACGGACCAGAATCACACTTTAAAAAGCAAGGTACTCCAACAATGGGTGGAATAATAATAGCAATTGGAATTATTATAGGAACCATTGGTGGATATATATATTATTCATCAAGAGAACCAGATGTTGCTAAAAATATTTTACCGCTGTTATTTATCACAATTGGATTTGGGGTAATAGGATTTATAGATGATTTTAAAAAACTTATTTTAAAAGATACTAAAGGTTTAAAGCCTGCATATAAAATGCTAGGATTACTAGTAATATCAGTTTTGTATACATTATATTTAACAAATGGTATACATTTAGGAACAGAAACATTTATACCTTTTGTTAAAAATTATGTTGTATTACCAATGAGTTTATATATTCCATTTGTAATATTTGTTATGCTTGCAACTACTAATGCAGTTAATTTAACAGATGGTATAGATGGATTAAGTACTAGTGTGTCTGCAATTATAACTACATGTCTTACAGTTATTGCAATAATACTAGATATAAAAGAAATTATTGTATTTGGAAGTATAATAGTTGGAGCATGTCTTGGATTTTTAATATTTAATTTAAATACTGCAAAAGTTTTTATGGGAGATACGGGATCGCTACTTTTAGGGGGAGTAATATCTGCTATAGCACTATATTTAAAAATGCCATTAATTTTATTAGTAATAGCACTTATTCCAGTATTAGAAACTTTATCAGTTGTACTGCAAGTTGTATATTTCAAAAAAACAGGTGGGAAAAGATTATTAAAAATGGCTCCTTTGCATCATCATTTTGAATTATCAGGATGGAAAGAAAATAAAGTAGTATCTGTATTTTGTATTATAACATTATTACTTTGTATAATAGCTTTATTTGCAATATAAATAATTGAAAGACTAACTATTAAAAGTCAATAGTTTTTTGAAAAAAATTTAAAAAATTTGTTGAACATTGAAAATTGCATGAC
>CANRDJ010000034.1 GCA_947629355.1 uncultured Clostridia bacterium | reverse complement strand
CAGTATCTTAGATAAGTATATCATAAGTCTTATATAGTGGACTTTAAATACTATAAATATATAATACGAGGAAGGATTTAAAATGGAAAAAGCAAAAGTATATTTCTGTAAGGAGATTACTCCAGAAAACATTGTTAAAATGTATGATGTGCTTGAAAAACCATTAACAGGAAAGGTAGCAGTAAAATTACATTCAGGGGAAAGAGGAAATCAAAACTATATAAGACCAGAAATGGTAAAAAAGATAGTAGAACATGTTAATGGAACAGTTGTAGAATGCAATACAGCTTATGAAGGAGCAAGAGATACTACTGAAAAGCATAAAAAATTAATGGAGGAACATGGTTGGACAAAATATTTTAATGTAGATATTATGGATGCTGAAGGTGAAGATAAAATATTAGAAATTCCTAATGGAAAAGTAATTAAGAAAAATTATGTTGGAAAAAATATAGACAATTATGATTCTATGCTAGTTTTATCGCATTTTAAAGGACATCCAATGGGAGGCTATGGAGGAGCATTGAAACAATTATCAATTGGTGTGGCATCAGGCAAAGGGAAAAGATATATACATTGTGTTGGAAAAGAAAATGGAAGTTATGATGATATGTTTAAAGTAGATCAACTAAAATTTTTAGAGGCTATGGCAGATGCAGCAAGCAGTGTTACAAAGAAATTTGAAGGAAATATAGTATATATAAATATAATGTGCAATATGAGTGTAGATTGTGATTGCTGTGAAGTTGCAGAGAATCCATGTATTAAAGATATTGGAATATTATCATCTCTTGACCCTGTTGCCATAGACCAAGCATGTATTGATTTAGTTAAAAATTCAAATGATGAAGGAAAAGAACATCTATTAGAAAGAATTAATTCAAGGCATGGGATACACACAATTGAAGCAGCAAGTGATTTGGGAATTGGAAACAGAGATTATGAATTAGTAGAAATTTAGGAGGATTTTATTATGATAGAAAAAGTTGAAGGAATAAAAAAAGAAAATCGTTTATTAGATCTATTGTCAACGAGAAAGGCAAAATATGTAATAGGTACAGTTCTTTTAAGTGGAATAGGTGTAGCGTTACCTAGAATATTTCATATTTTAGCAGGCAGCTCAGCTGGCACAATATTTTTACCAATGCATATAGCAGTATTAATTGCTGCATTAACATTTGGAGTGCTTAGTGGAAGTATAGTGGCAGGTACATCTGTAATATTTAGCTATTTATTAACAGGTATGCCAAATCTTTCAAGATTACCATATATGCTTATAGAATTAGTAATTTATGCAATTTTACTTGGATTACTTAATAAAAAATTCAATAAATATATATCACTAATTTCAACCATTATATTGGGTAGAGTAATATATTCAGGAGTATTATTTGCGGCAATAAATGTATTTGGATTTAACACTTATGGATTATCAGTAATAGAAAGCATAAAGGCAGGAATACCTGGAATAGCTATTCAAATTTTATTTGTTCCATTTATTGCAAAAACAATAGAGAAAGGAATAAAACTTCATGACTAATTTAGAAAAAGTGAAAAATATACTATTAGAAAAAAATGCTTCTTTAGTAGTGCGTTATAAAAATGGAGATATAAAAGAATATTATCAAGATAGAATAAAGGATATAAAAGAAATTTTGATGCAAGATGATACATTACTTAAAGATGCTATAGTTGCAGATAAAGTAATTGGAAAGGTTGCAGCATCAATTTTAACAGTAGCAGGCGTTAAAGAAATCTATGCAGAAATAATAAGTGAATTTGCAATTTCTGTATTAGAAAAAAACAATGTTAGATATAAGTTTAACAATAAAGTAGATTATATTAAAAACAAAGATAATACAGGGATGTGCCCAATGGAAAATAAATATAAATATGAGGCAGATATAAATATTATTTACAACGATATGATTGGACAAAAATAGAATGAATAAAGAAAACATAGAATTAAAAGAATATCTAACTAGAATGAATTGCAGAGGATGTTATAACCATTGTCCTTTAAGTAATCCAATATGTAGAAGAAGTAAAATTTTTATAGATGAAGCTATTGAAAAATTTAATAATAAATTAAAAAAATAAAATTAAAAATGTAACGAATTTGTAATAAAAATGTAACAAAACAGCTTAACCTTGATATTACTAAATTTTAAAAGAACTATATAAAATGTTGTTGCAAATGCAACAACATTTTATTTTTTTTATGATATAATTCAATTACATTATGAAGGGGGAGATATTAATATGAAGATAATAAAAAGAGATGGAACAATTGTTGCATATAATCCAGAAAAAATAAGAATAGCAATTCAAAAAGCAAACAACGAGGTTTCTAAAAAGGAAAAAGCCTCAAAAGAGCAAATTGATGATATTATAAAATATATAGAAGAACTTGATAAAGCAAGAATTCTAGTTGAAGATATACAAGACATTATAGAAGAAAAATTAATGTCTCTTGAAAAGTTTAAACTAGCTAAAAAATATATTACATATCGTTACACAAGAGAATTAGTTAGAAAAGCTAATACAACAGATCAATCAATTAAAGAATTAATTGAGGGAGAAAGTGAATATTGGAATAACGAAAATTCTAACAAAAATGCTAAAGTTGTAACAACACAAAGGGACTATTTAGCAGGAATTACAAGTACAGATATAACAAGAAGGTTTTTACTTGCAGATGATATTGTAAAAGCACATGATGCAGGAATTATACATTTTCATGATGCAGATTATTTTGCTCAAAATGCTCTTCATAATTGTGATTTAATAGATTTAGAAGATATGCTACAAAATGGTACGAATATTAATGGAGTTATGATTGAAAAACCACATAAATTCCTAACAGCAATGACAATTGCAACTCAAATAATAACAGCTGTAACATCTAGCCAATATGGTGGAGCAACTGTTACAATGACACATCTTGCCCCATTCGTAAGAGATAGCTACAATAGATATTTGAAAAAATATGAAGATAGAAAATTATCTAAAGAACAATGCGAAAAATTTGCAAAAGAAGATTTGAAAAAAGAAATAAAAGACGGTGTTCAAACATTTCAATATCAAATTAATTCTATGACAACAACAAATGGACAATCTCCTTTCTTAAGTGTATGTTTCTATTTAGGAGAAACAGATGAATATAAAGAAGAATTAGCTATGATTATTGAAGAAATGCTAAAACAAAGGATACAAGGAATGAAAAATGAGAAAGGTGTATACATTACACCAGCATTCCCAAAATTGTTATATGTTTTAGAAGAAGATAATATAAAAGAAGGTAGTAAATACTGGTATTTAACAGAGCTTGCTGCTAAATGTACAGCAAAAAGAATGGTTCCAGATTATATTTCTGAAAAGAAAATGTTAGAATATAAAATAGATAAAAATGGCAATGGAAATTGTTATCCTTGTATGGGATGTCGTTCATTCTTAACACCATATGTTGATCCTAAAACAAACAAACCTAAGTATTATGGAAGATTTAATCAAGGTGTTGTAACAATAAACTTAGTTGATGTTGCATTATCATCTAGTAAAGATATGGATAAGTTTTGGGATATATATGAAGAAAGACTAGAATTATGCCATAGAGCACTTCAAGCAAGACATCAAAGATTAAGTAAAGCAACAAGTGATGTAGCACCAATATTATGGCAACATGGTGCACTTGCAAGACTTAAAAAAGGTGAAAGTATACACGATTTATTACATGGTGGATATTCAACCATTTCATTAGGATATGCAGGACTTTATGAATGTGTAAAATATATGACAGGAAATAGCCATACTGATAATGGAGTAGGTAAAGAATTTGGACTAAAAGTTATGCAAAAACTAAATGATAAATGTAAAGAATGGAAAGAAGCAGAAAACATAGATTACAGCGTATATGGAACACCAATTGAGTCAACAACATATAAATTTGCAAAATGTTTAAAAGATAGATTTGGAATTATTGAAGGTATTACAGATAGAGATTATATAACAAATTCTTATCACGTACCTGTATTTGAAGAAATAGACGCTTTCGAAAAACTTAAATTAGAAAGTGAATTCCAAAGATTAAGTCCAGGTGGTGCTATATCATATATAGAAACACCTAATCTACAAAATAACATTGAATCTGTATTACAAGTTATTAAATTTATTTATGATAATATAATGTATGCAGAATTAAACACAAAATCAGACTATTGCCAAAAATGTGGCTTTGATGGAGAAATTTTAATTGATGACAATTTAGAATGGTATTGTCCAAATTGCGGAAATAGAGACCATGATACCTTAAATGTAGCAAGAAGAACTTGTGGATACATAGGAAGCAATTTCTGGAACAGAGGAAGAACACAAGAAATAAAAGAAAGAGTATTACATATGGATAATAAAGATTACGAAGAATAAATACATATATTATGGGGGTTAATATGAGATACAACAAGATTAGAAAAATGGATATTTCAGATGGACCAGGTGTTAGAGTATCAATATTTATGCAAGGATGTACTTTTAACTGTAAAGAGTGTTTTAATCCAGAAACACATGATTTTAGTGGTGGGAAAGAATTTACTGATGGAACAATAGATAAAGTATTGAAACTATGTGAAAATGAAAATGTAAAAGGATTATCAATTTTAGGAGGAGAACCGCTTCATCCTAATAATATCGAAGGAACTACAAAACTTGCAAAAGCCTTCAAAGAAAAACTACCAAACAAGAATTTATGGATATGGTCAGGATTTACATTTGATAAAGATTTAAAAGATAAAGAAGTAATGAAATATACGGATGTATTAGTAGATGGAAGATATGTTGATGAGCTAAGAAATCCTACTCTAAAATGGAAAGGCTCAGAAAATCAAAGAGTTATAGATGTTAAAAAAAGTTTAAAAAGTAATGAGATAGTCTTATTGGATGATTAAAAATAGTCCTCAGCAGACACTTTGTCGCATTTGGAGCATATTTTTTAGAGGCTTGTTCGCAATTTTGCATGCAAGTCTCGTTTTATATATTGAATAAAGAAAAATTAAAAGGGAAATAATCAAAGTATTAATAGGAGAAGAGTTTATGATTTTATCACTAATTCTAATAATACTAGGATTTATTTTTTTAATAAAAGGAGCAGATTTATTAGTAGATGGCTCAAGTAATATAGCAAAAAAATTTCACATACCAGAAATAATAATAGGATTAACAATTGTGTCAATAGGTACATCTATGCCAGAATTATTTATTAGTATAACATCTGCAATAAATGGATATTCAGATATGGCTATTGGAAATGTAATAGGAAGTAGTATTTCTAATTTGTTATTAATTTTAGGAATATCAACTATTATAAAACCAATAAAATTCAAAAGAGAAACAAGATTAATAGAAATACCATTATGTTTATGTGTTTCAATTATTTTTATAGTTATTTGTAACATAGGACAAAATGTAACTAGAATAGATGGAATAATACTTATTTTTATATTTATATTTTTTATTTTATATACAATCATTATGTCTTTTAAAGGAGAAAAATTTGATAAAGAAGATTATATAACTGTTGAAGAGCAAAAATATACTAATAAAGGGTCTGTTTTAAAGAATATAGTATTTATAGTTTTAGGTCTTACTGCATTAAAAATAGGTGGAGATTTAACTGTAGATAATTCAGTTAATATAGCAAAGACTTTGGGATTAAGTGAAAAGATTATAAGCATAACTATTCTTGCAATTGGTACAAGCCTTCCAGAATTAGTTACAAGTGTATCAGCATCAATAAAAGGAGAAAGTGATATAGCAATTGGAAATATTTTAGGTTCAAATATTTTTAATATGTTATTAGTAATTGGAACATCTTCTTTAATAAAGCCAATAACATATAATGCTATTTATAATAAAGATATGATTATATTATTAGTAGCAACTTCTTTACTCACTTTATTTTCAATTCTTCCACAAAAAAATGAAATGAATAGGACTAATGGGGTTATTTATTGTATAATATATATAGTATATGTGACAAGCTTATTTTATATATAGGGGGGTAGTATATATGGCAACATTTGAAGATTTTATGAAATTAGATATTAGAGTAGGTACAATAATATCTGCAAATAAATTTGAAAAAGCAAAAAGACCTGCAGATAAATTAGAATAATGGCAAAAAAGGGGACAGACCCCTTTTTTGCCAAATAAAAAAGTTAGAGAAATCTAACTTTTTTATTTATTTATATTGACAAACTATAAAAAAGTAGTATAATGTTAGAGTACTCTAACAAAGGAGATGTATTTTTTATGCTCACAAAAACTCAAGAAGAATATTTAAAAACTATATATATTTTACAAAATGAAGAAAAAAAAGCTAGAGTTACAGATATAGCCAAAATTTTAAACAAGACTAAACCTACTGTAAATTACGCAATAACAAATTTAAAAGAGGCAGGATTTATAAATTATGAAATTTATGGTTCTATATCTTTAACAGAAACAGGTAAAAAGCATGCTAAAAAGATTCTAGAAGCTTATGATATTGTTTATTTATTTTTAAATAGCATATTAGAAATAGAGCCAAATGAAGCAAAAATAGAAGCAGAAAAAATAAAAGCCACAATTAGTGATGAAACACTTAACAAATTAGCAAAATATACACATAAAACTTTAGGATTATATAGTTTAGAATGTGGGTATGATATTAACAACGAGAAATGTATGTCTTGCATGCGAAGAACACGGAACAAAAAAATAGAATTTGAGAAAAAAAGGGGACAGACCCCATTTTCCTCACTGTAGGGGTCGCACCCCAGGGCGACCCGGAATAAAACAACAAAGAAAGGATAGAATTATGAACAGTAATTTACTAGAAATAAACGATTTATATGTAAAAGCAGAAGAAAAAGAAATTTTAAAAGGAATGAATTTAAAAATAAATAAAGGAGAAATTCATGTAATAATGGGACCAAATGGTTCAGGAAAATCAACAACAGCAAATGCAATACTTAATAATCCTAGTTATATAAAAACAAATGGAACAATTACATTTGATGGCGAAAATATAACAAATTCAAAAACAGATGAAATAGCAAGAAAAGGGATTTTTATGTCTTTCCAATTACCAGAAGAAATACCTGGAGTTTCAGTTACTAATTTTTTAAAATATGCAAAAAATAAAGTTACTGGAAAACCAGTTAAAATATTTGAATTTAAAAATGAACTAAAAAAATATATGCAAGAATTAAATATAAACCCAAGTTACATGGAAAGAAGTTTAAATGTTGGATTTTCAGGTGGTGAAAAAAAGAAAAACGAGATTCTTCAACTTTTAGTATTAAATCCAAAACTTGCAATATTAGATGAAACTGATTCAGGACTAGATGTTGATGCAATAAAAACAGTTTCAAAAGGTATAGAAATGTTTAAAAACAAGAAAAATGCAGTCTTGATAATAACACACAATACAAAAATTTTAAGTAATTTAAAACCAGATTATGTACATATTTTGGTTGATGGAAAAATTGTAAAAACAGGAACTTATGAGTTAGCAAAAGAAATAGAAGAAAATGGATATAGCAAATATAGAATTGAAAAAAAGTAGAAAACTTGGAATGATGACATTACCAGCTGTTACGGGGGAAATAGCTCTTGAGCACAGGAATACATAATTGTAAGCTGTGTCCCCATACATTAGAATGAAAGGAATTAGAGATGGCAAAAACTAAAATTGAAGATATAAATAGAAATATTTATGATATAAAAAATGAAGATGAATATGAATTTAAGATTGAAAAAGGATTAACTCCAGATATAATAAAGGAAATATCTAAACAAAAGAATGAACCAGACTGGATGAGAGATTTTAGATTAAAAGCATTAGAAATATATAACAAATTAGAACTTCCAACTTGGGGACCAGATATTTCTGAACTTAATATGAATGATATTGCAACATATGTAAAACCAAAATCAAAATTAAACAGTTCATGGGATGATGTTCCAGAAGATATAAAAAATACTTTTGATAAACTCGGAATTCCAGAAGCAGAAAAAGAATCCTTAGCAGGAGTTGGAGCTCAATATGATTCTGAAGTAGTTTATCATAGTATGAAAGAAGAACTAATAAAGCAAGGTGTAATATATACAGATATGGAAACTGCAGTTAAAAAATATCCGGGAATTGTCAAAGAACATTTTATGAAATGTGTTCCTATATACGATCATAAATTTGTAGCTTTGCATGGCGCTGTTTGGTCTGGTGGTTCTTTTGTATATGTTCCAGAAGGTGTAAAGGTAGATATACCGCTTCAAAGCTATTTTAGATTAAACTCACCAGAAGCTGGTCAATTTGAACATACATTAATTATAGTAAACGAAGGAGCAAGCCTTCATTTTATAGAAGGTTGTAGTGCACCTAAATATAATAAAGTAAATCTTCATGCAGGATGTGTTGAATTATATGTAAAGGATAATGCACATTTAAGATATTCTACAATAGAAAACTGGTCTAAAAATATGCTTAACTTAAATACAAAAAAAGCATTAGTAGGTAAAAATGCTAGTATGGAATGGGTATCTGGGTCATTTGGTTCAAAAGTTTCAATGCTATACCCTATGAGCATACTAAATGGAGAAGGAGCAAAAACAGAATTTACAGGAATCTCATTTGCTGGAAAAGGACAAAACCTAGATAATGGATTTAAAGTTGTTCATAACGCACCAAATACATCTAGTGTTGTAAATAGCAAATCAATTTCCAAAGACGGTGGAAAATGTACTTATAGGGCTTTAACTAGAATTAATAAACAAGCAAAAAAATCAAAAGGCATGGTGTCTTGCGAGTCATTAATGCTTGATGATATTTCTATATCTGATACAATTCCAGTAAATGATGTAAGAACAGAGACGGCAGAATTTTCACATGAAGCAAAAATTGGAAAAATAAGTGATAAAGCAATATTCTATTTAATGAGCAGAGGCATGTCAGAAGAAGATGCAAAAGCAATGATAGTTAGAGGATTTGCATATCCAATATCAAAAGAATTGCCAGTAGAATATGCAGTAGAAATGAATAATCTTATTAATTTAGAACTTGAAGGTGCAATAGGATAAATTTACTTAAAATAATTCAATAGAAATATAATATCTGTTAACCATTTTATCTCCCGGCAGAAGTCCTTCGAAGATAGTGCCGGAACCCAGAAAAATGGCTTAACATCTATTATTATTTCTATTGAATTCTATAATCTAGATTTCAAATACTATCACTCAAACAAACAATTTATTTAAGAAAGGAAACAAAATGGAAAAAATAAAATTAAATGAAACACCTGTTAGAACTTCACGAAATTTTAATATGAATAATATAAAGCTTGAAAATATAAAAATTCCTAAAGTAATTAAAACTTTTGATAACATTAGTATAAATAATGAGACATCTAAAATTCAAATAGAAAAAACAAGCAATAATAATTATGATTTAACTTATGGATTAGGAAATATTTTTACAAATCAAGTAAAAAATAATTCAAATCAAAGTCTGAAAGTGCAAGTAGATAGTAAGACAAATAAAGAATTACAAATAGATTTTAAATTTGACAGTAATAATTCTAATCTAGTTGATAGTATTATAATTAATGCAAATGAAAGTTCAAAAGGAACTATCATAATAAAATATTTATCAGATGAAAATAAAGAATATTATCATAATGGAATAATAAAGCTATTTGCAAAGAAAAATTCTAATATAAATGTGATAGTAGTTAACCTATTAAACTCTAACTCTAATAATTTTGTATCAATAGATAATGAACTTTGCGAAAATGCAAATGTAAATTATACAATCATTGATTTTGGAGGGAAAAACAGCATTTCAAATTACTATTCAAATTTGAAAGGTGAACATTCTTCAAATTCATTAAACAGCATTTATTTAGGAAAAGAAAATCAATTATTTGATTTGAACTATATAGCAGAATTAAGAGGAATAAAAACAAATATAGATATTGAAGTCCAAGGAGCTTTAACAGATAAAGCTATAAAACATTTCAAAGGAACAATAGATTTTAAGAAAGGTGCTAAAAAGGCAAAAGGAAATGAAAATGAATCTTGTATGTTATTATCAGATAATGCAAAATCATTAGCACTTCCAATGCTACTTTGTAGTGAAGAAGATGTAGAAGGAAACCACTCAAGCAGTAGTGGCAAGACTGGCGAAAAAGAATTATTCTACATCATGAGTAGAGGATTTGATATAAAAGAAGCAATGAAACTAATGGTAAGAGCAAAATTCAATAAAATATTAGAAAACATCAAAAACGAAGATTTAAAAAATCAAATTATTAATGAAATAGACAAGAAATTGGATTAAATGGCAAAAATGGCAAAAAAGGGGTCAGACCCCTTTTTTGCCAAAATCAAAAAAGGTGAAGAAATAAAATAGACAAGAAATTAGAATAAAATGGCCCAATTGAAAAAAAATAGGGAAAAAGGGGTCAGGTCCCTTTTTCCCTAAAAGTAATAAGAAGGAGAGAAAATGAACGTAGAAGATATTAGAAAGGATTTTCCTATATTGGAAAATAGAAAAATTGCATATTTAGATAATGGTGCAACAACACAAAAACCGCTTCCTGTTTTAGAAAAAATAGATGAATTTTATAAAAGATATAATGCGAATGTACATAGAGGTGCATATTCATTAAGTGTAGAAGCATCGGGAATGTATGAAAACGCAAGAGCAAAGATTGCTAAATTTATAAATGCAAGATTTCCAGAAGAAATTATATTTTCTAAAAATGCAACGGAAAGCCTAAATTTAATTGCATATTCATATGGCTTAGAAAAACTAAAAAAGGATGATGAAATAGTTATTTCAATAATGGAGCATCATTCTAATTTGGTGCCATGGCAAAAGGTTGCAAAGGTAACTGGAAGTAAGCTTAATTATATGTATATAAATGATGATTTTGAAATATCAGACGAAGAAATAGAAAATAAAATTACTGACAAAACTAAAATAGTTGGAATTACGCATATATCAAATACATTGGGAACTATCAATAATATTGAAAAAATAATAAAGCTTGCACATAAAAAAGGTGCAATTGTTGTTGTAGATGCTGCTCAAAGTATTCCACATATGAAGATTGATGTTCAAAAATTAAATGCTGACTTTTTGGTTTTTTCGGGACATAAAATGCTCGCTCCACTTGGAATAGGTGTTCTATATGGTAAGAGAGAAATACTGAATAAAATGAACCCTTTTATAATGGGTGGAGATATGATAGAATATGTTTATGAACAAGAAACTACCTTTGCACCGCTTCCAAATAAATTTGAAGCAGGTACACAAAATATAGAAGGTGTTATAGGATTAGATGCAGCAATAGATTATATAGAAAAAATAGGCTATGATAAAATACAAGAAATTGAAAAAAATTTAATTTCGTACGCAAGAAATGAGCTTTCAAAATTAGATTTTCTTGAAATATATTTAACACCAAATAAAGAGAATCATTCAAGTGTTATATCATTTAATATTAAAGGTGTACATCCACATGATGTTGCAAGTATATTAGATGGGGAAGGAGTATGTGTACGCTCACGGAAACCATTGTGCACAACCTCTTATGAGATACCTTGGAATAGACTCAACTTGTAGAGCAAG
>CANRDJ010000033.1 GCA_947629355.1 uncultured Clostridia bacterium | reverse complement strand
ACTACTATTTTAACATTTTTTCATACAAAACTAAATTCCACATTTATAAAAAGTGGATTTTAAAATAAAAATTAAGGAATAAGGAAAAAATTAGTTATATATATATCAAATTTTAAATGATTTATGATATAATGTAGATAATTTTTAAGGAGAAAATTAAATGTTTAAATCAATAAAGGAGAATTCTTCTGCAGAAATAATTGAAAAAAAATCAAAATTTATAGCACATATTTTTTATGTAGAAACACCAGAGGAAGCTGATAGATACATAAAAGAAATTAAGAAAAAATATTATGATGCAAAACATAATGTTTTTGCATATGCAATAGAGACATTGGATCGGAGGAGTTGCTGTAAAATATAATGATGATGGAGAGCCACAAGGAACAGCAGGAAGTCCAATTTTAAAAATAATATTAGAACAAGGATTATCTAATATTTTAGTTGTAGTTACTAGATATTTTGGAGGCATATTATTAGGTACAGGAGGTTTGTTAAGAGCATATGTAAATAGTACCTTAAAAGCTTTAGAACAGACTGAGTATATAGAAAAAATTATAGGATATAAAGTAAAACTATGTATAGAATATGATAAATTAGAACAATTAAAATATTATGCAAGTAAAGGTAGTTTTAAGATTGTTAATATAGAATATCTAGAAAATATAGAGGTTATTGTAGAGATAACAAAAGAAAAACTAGATGATTTTACAAATAATAACAATAAAAAACCTTTAAAATTTTTAAAATACGATATTTTAGAAGAAAAATATATTGATAAATAGCCACTTTCGAGAAAAATTAGAAAAAATTTCCAAAAAACTATTGCAATATTTATTAAAACATATTATAATTCGAAATGTAAAAAATTTACAAATATATTTTTTAGGGGGAATAAACTTGAAAGAGAAAATTACAGTTTTAATTGCAGATGATAATCCTGATTTTGCAATGACATTAGTTAGTTATTTAGAAAAAGAAGAGGATATGGAGGTTATTGGTATTGCTAAAGATGGTAAAGAAGCATGTGATATGATAATGAATACACAGCCAGATGTTGTATTATTAGATGTTATAATGCCATATTTAGATGGACTTGGAGTACTAGAAAAAATATCAGCATCAAATATGAGTAAAAGGCCATTATGCATAATGTTATCAGCAGTTGGACAAGCAAAAATTACACAACAAGCGATAAATTTAGGTGCAGAATATTATGTTGTTAAACCATTTGATATTGAATTACTAATAAAGAGAATAAGAGACATAAGATATTTTAAACCACAACCTTCACAAAATGGAATGGCGAATAGGGAGATCAAGGCACCGTACATAGAAATTTCAGAACAGAATAAAAAAGATGAAGATAATTTAGAAGCATTAGTAACTAATGTTATTCATGAATTAGGAGTTCCAGCACATATAAAAGGATATCAATATTTAAGAGAAGCAATTATGATGGTAATAAACGATATAGATATAATAAATCAAATAACAAAGCAGTTATATCCAGAAATAGCTATAAAATTTAAAACAACACCAAGTAGAGTAGAACGTGCAATTCGTCATGCAATAGAAGTTGCTTGGTCAAGAGGAGAACAACAAGCAGTAGAAAGAATATTTGGTTACACAATTTCAGCAGCAAAAGGAAAGCCAACTAATTCAGAATTTATTGCAATGATTGCTGATAAGTTAAGATTAGAGTTGAAGAGTGCTTAATAATCATGAAAATATAATAAAATTATGTATAGAGGCGACTATTGGTCCCAGGTTAAAATACATATAAATTAGGTAAAAAGTCAGAATGCATTGCAATAAATTAAAGTAATGTAAAAAATTTATTTATAAGATAAACCTTCTATATTTATTAAAATAATAATTATAAGAAGGTTTATTTTTGTATTTATAGATAACAAATTTTGAAGGAGTGTAAGCTACATATAAATGTAACTTGCACTCCATAAGTATCAATTATTTGGAAATTTGCTCTATGAATGTATAAGGCTTTTTCAATCATTAATTTAGTTATTTTAGATAAGTAATCAGGAATTTGCCATTATATATTATGAAAATTGTTAAATAAAGAATTAATTATAATTGTATGGTTTAATATTGAAATGCATATAAAAATAATATATAATTTATAAAAACAAATGATTTCATGTATTTTATAAAATTAAAGAATTTATGAGGTATTAATAAAAGTAAATTAGATAGGAGCGATCTTATGAAAGAGGTAGCATTAGCTTGTGTAGGAGGGGGAGTAAAATCTGCAATAAATATAGGTGTGATTAGAGCTTTAGAAGATTTAGATATAAAAATAAAGGCTATATCAGGAGCCAGTTTGGGAAGTTGTGTAGCAATGTTATATTCTATGGGGTATAGTCCTAAAGAAATATTAGAATTATATAAGAAAAATATGAAATCATTTTCTCATTTTACAATTAAAGATATATTATGTGCTACTCCTAATTTGATGTTACGAGGTGGTTTAAAAAATCCTAAAGCCATAATTAAGAGTGTTGAAGAGATAGGAACAGAAAAACAAATTATTAAAATGTCAGATTTCGATATACCTATTATAATACCGTCATTAGATATTACTCAAAGAAAAACTATATATTATAGTTCTAAAGCATTAGATGATGAATTTACGTTTTATTCTGATAGATTAGTATCAGAAGCAGTAAGAAGTAGTTGTTCTTTGCCAATTATTTTTATTCCTAATAAAATAAAAATAAATAATAGAGTTCATCACATGATGGACGGAGGAATGACGACTAATACAGCTGTTTTACCATTAAAGCAGTTTACAGACTTTGTAGTAGGAGTGGAGGCCAAATATTATAATACTAAAGCAAGACAAAGAATAAATTTTTTTACAGCATTTACAGAATCGTTTCAAGCAATGAGAAGATCATCTCTTTCATATCAAAAAAGAGAAGCAGATTTGTGGATAGAAGTGGATGTAAAAAAAACAAAAATATTTGATAGTAAAGATGCACTTGATTATTGTGAACAATGTGGATATGATACAGTAATGAATTTGGCAAGAGAAGGTGCTTTTATAGATTAGAAAAGAGAAGTAAAGATGTATTATATAACAAGAAAGTTAATAATTGGTATAGTATGCCATATATTATTTAGAATTAAATATGAAAATGTTGAAATTTTAGAAAAGTTCGATAAATGCCTTATTTGTCCTAATCATTCAAGGGTATTTGATCCTATATTTTTATTTCCAAAAGTAGATAATATGTTTAGTATGGCAAAATCAGAATTATTTAAAAATAAAATATTAGGGAATTTTCTTAAGTATCATAATGTTTTTCCGATTGATAGAGAAAGAGCAGACATAAGTGGAGTAAAAAAAGCAATAAGGTTACTAAAAAACAATGATAAAATAAAATTATTAATATTTCCGGAAGGAAGAGTTTTAAAAACAAAAAAAGAAAGAGGAGAGATTAAAAATGGTGCTATATATATTGCATCAATGGTTGAGGTACCTATTATTCCAGTATATATAACTGCAAGACCAAAGTTTTTTTCACAAGTTACAGTAAAATTTGGAAAACCTATTTTTACTAACAAGAAAAACTTAAAAGATAAAAAGAAAATACAAAATGAATCAAAAGTATTAATGACAGAAATTTATAATCTTGAATAATTATTAATAGAATAATAGTTTAAGATAGAATTAAGTTTAATATTAAATCTAACTGAGGAAACTTTTTATAAAGTTCCCTCCAAATTTTAGTATAGTTTTATAATTGAATGAATGTTTTTTCTTTTTTCATCTTTAATAGTGATAATATATTCATTATCTTTAGTATGAGAATAAAATACTGAAATGATATCTCCAAACTTTGCTTCATGTTTATACATAATTTCAATATTAGAAAAATTGATATTAGAATATACATCATCGGGAATAGCTTCATATGCATAATCCAAATAATTTAAATTATTAACATGATGATTAGTATCAATGTCTCTTCTTTGTATTTTATATTCATAAACAAAATTGGAAAATTCAGGCTCCTTTAATTTTTCATTAAATTTATCATTAAAAACTGTCTTACTTACATCTGGAAATCTTTTTTTTATATCAGGAGTGATTTTACAAAGCGATTGCTTATTAACATCAAATAAAACCCATTTTGAAGTCGCTATAGCAACTAAATTATTTTTATCATCATATATTTCTAAATCTCTATATGCAAATAAAGGGGTTTTATTTCTACTCCAAGTGTTGACGGTAAGAACTGTATTCCATTTTGGACGTGAAAAAACTTTTAACTTCCAATTTAAAATGATCCATCCAAAACCGGTTTTAGGCATATCATTTAAACCATATCCAAGAGAATCACTATGCATCCCAGCAATTTCTTGCATTATTCTCAAAATTCCTTTATTACTTAATTCATTATTTTCATCAATATCCGTAAATGTAATTTCAAATTTTTTAGTGTATATATCCATCTTAATTCCTTCTTTCTATAAATGGGAATATATCATAATTTTATAAATTTTTCAAATACATAGAATATCATTTACCTTAAATTAAATATATTGTATAATATTTGCAAAGGAGTAATTATGAACAATATAGAGTTATTATCACCAGCAGGAGATTTAGAGTGCTTGAAAGTTGCAGTTCAAACAGGAGCAAATGCTGTATATTTTGGTACAGAAGAATTTAATGCTAGGGTAAATACTAGAAATTTTAATAAACAAGAATTAGTAGAAGCAATAGAATATGCAAAATTAAGAGGTGTAAAAACACATCTTGCATTAAATATATTAATTAAAAATAATGAGTTCGAAGATGCACTTAAATTAGTTGAGTTTGCATATAATTCTGGAATAGATGCCATTATTATTCAAGATTTAGGTCTTGCAAAAAAAGTAATAGAACTTTTTCCAGATTTAGAAGTACACAGTAGTACACAAATGACAATATATAATTTAGATGGAGCAAAAAAAGTTGAGGATTTAGGATTTTCAAGATGTGTACTTGCAAGAGAACTCACAATAAGCCAAATAGAGAATATATGTAAAAACACAGATATAGATATAGAAGTGTTTATCCATGGTGCTCTTTGTATCAGTTATTCTGGACAATGCCTAATGAGTAGCATGATTGGCGGAAGAAGTGGAAATCGTGGTAAATGTGCAGGAACCTGTAGACTACCATATACTTTATTAAAAGACGGAAAAGAGCAAGAAAAAGGTTATTTATTAAGCTCAAAAGATGTTTGTACTTTAGATATTCTACCAGAAATTATTAAATCAGGAGTTAAATCATTTAAAATAGAAGGAAGAATGAAATCAAAAGAATATGTTGGAATTGTAACATCAATTTACAGAAAATATATAGATTTAGCAGAAAGTGGAGAGAAATATGTAGTTGATGAAAAAGATAGAGAAAAGTTAATGCAGATTTTTAATAGAGGTGGATTTAGTACACGGATATTTAAAAGGAAAGTTAGGTAGGGACATGATGTATACTAAAAAACCAAATCATATTGGTATTTTAGTAGGTCAAGTTATAGGATATAACCAAAATAAAAGCCATGCAAAAATAAAACTATCAAAAGAATTAAATTTGGGAGATAGTATAGCAATTAAAGATTCATCATGCAAAATATCAGAACTTATGAAAGCAAATAGTAATATTAAAAATGCAACTAGTGGACAAGTTGTAACAGTAGGAAGAATTAAAGGAAAAATTTTAAAAGGAGATAAAGTATATAGAACAGTATCAGATAAATTGAATAAAGATATAATACAAGTAGCTAGTAAAGAAAATATAAAAAGGGCAATAACTGCAAAAATATACTTAAAAGAAAATGAAAAAATTAAATTAGAAATTAAAGACTTATGGAGTAATATTAAATTAATTAAAATAGAAGGTACAATAGTAAAAAAAGCAGATAATAGCGGAATTAGCAAGGAAAGAATAAAAGAGCAATTATCAAAAACAGGGAACACACCATTTAAAATGGATGAAATACAAGTAATTGCAGATGATAATATAATAATTCCAATTAGTAGACTAAATAGTATTAGAAGAAATGCATTAGAAGACCTAGAAAAAAAGATAATAGAGAATTTAAAAAGAAATAAAAGTGTGGAGATAAAAAGAAATAATGAAAATAAAAGTAATGCTTTAAAAATTAGTGTATCAGTATTACTAAATAATATAAAAGAAGATATTGATTATACTAAATTAACTGGCATCAATAGTATGTATATACCATTTAGATTTTTCTTATCTAACAAAGAAAAAGTAGAGGGAATTTGCAAACATTTTGACACCTATTTATTACTTCCAGCAGTTACAAAAGGAAATTACGAAAGGTTAATAGAAAGCAATTTAGAAGATATTTTAAAAAGAAATATAAAAGGTATAGTTGTATCAAATTTATCTCATTTTGAAATATTAAAAAAATATGAAAATCAAATGAAAAATTTAAAGATAATTGCAAATTACACTTTGAACATTATAAACAATAATACTGTAAAAGAACTAGAAAATATGCAAGTATCAAAATACATTGTTTTACCAGAATTAGACAAAGAGAGTATTCAAAGTTTAAAAGGAAGTATTGAAAAAGAAGTAATAGTGTATGGAAGAACTCTTTTAATGACATCAGAATATTGCACAATAGGAACATTTAAAAATTGCTCTGCTACATGTGAAAAAGGAGCATATAAATTAAAAGATAGAATGGGATTTGAATTTCCAATATATACAGATAGAATAAATTGCAATAACTTAATATATAATTCAAAAATAACATCAACATCTTGGAAGGATTTAAATGTGGATTCTATAAGAATTGATATTTTAGAAGAAACAGAAGATGAGATACAAAACATAGTAAATACTTATAAGGAAGGAGATAGGTTAGAAGGAGAAATTTATACAAATGGAAATTTAAACAGAGAGATTTAAATTACAAAATCTGCTAATGCAAAACAACAAAATGTATCATTAAAGATTTCATTTCATAGTATATTTTAGGTGATAAAATTGCAAGAAGTAAATTATGACAGATTAAAAGCAATAGAATATGCTAAAAAATGGGCATATAGTAGAAATCCTAAATACTATAACTTTGATAGTATAGGAGGAGATTGTACTAGTTTTATATCTCAATGTATATATGAAGGAAGCAAAGTTATGAATTATACAAAAAATACAGGTTGGTATTATAACTCAATAAACGATAGAAGTCCTTCATGGTCTAGTGTAGAATATTTATATAAATTCTTAATAAATAATAGAGGTGTAGGTCCAAGAGGAAAAGATGTAGAAATAGATAAACTTGAGACAGGGGATTTAATTCAATTAAGTTTTGATGGAAAGATATTTTCACATACTTTGATTATTGTAAATATAGATAATCCCAAAACGTTAGATAATATATATATTGCATCACATACTTATGATTCATATAATAGAAAAGTATCTTCATACAATTTTCAAGCTATTAGATATATTCATATTGATGGTATATTGAAGTGGTAAACAAAGTAAATAATTGCCAACAAAACAAGAATAAAATTACAATAATAAAGCAAAATATAATTGGTGATATAAATGAGGATATCATGGCTCAAGTCTTCTAATGATAATAAAAGTTTTAGAGTTTTTAAAGGATTAGGAATGGATGTATATGAAATTGGCAATCTAGAAAAAACAGATGAGAAAATAAGAGAACTTGTGGAACAAAAATATAATACAATAGTTATATCAAACGAAGTTGCGAATTTTTCAGAAGATATAATAAAAAAATATAGCAAAACAGAAGATATAAATATAATTATTGCTCCAAAACAAAGAGATAAATAGAAATTTAAATTTTTGAACAAAAAGACTATTAGAAATTTTAGAGCATACATTTATTATATAAAATATGAATTAAGGAGTAATTATGACTTTCCAAGAAGAAATATATAATAGATTTATGCAAGATTTTAGTATAATTTTAAAAGAAAAAATAAGGAATTTAGAAATTTCAAAGTTAATTTTTTTGTGCATTGGAACAGATAGAATAACAGGAGACAGCTTTGGACCATTAGTGGGATATAAACTAAAGTGGTTATTTAAGGACGAAAAAAATATTAGAGTAATAGGAAGCTTAGATAATATAATATCTACACAAAATATATCAAAGATAATAAATGATATAAATAATACATATGAGAAATCTTTTCTGATTGCAATAGATGCAGCACTTTCTAATAAAATAAATATAGGAAGAATTATAGTTTCAAGATATAGTATGAGTGTAGGTAGTGGTTTTAATAAAAAAAATATATATATTGGGGACATGAGTATAAAGGGAATAGTATCAAAAAATCTAAGAAACCCAAAGTACAACTTTAAATTATTACAAAATACTCCCCTTAACTTAATAATGAATATGGCAGATACAGTTGCACAAGGAATATATAATGTATTAAATGTATAATCCTATAAAAAATGGAAAAAATTTATATATAGAAAATTTTTCTAGGAGGATATAAATGGATACAGAAAGCATGAAAAACATGGTAATACTTAAGAATCTACCATCTAATATAGTAGATGAGGCAATAGTTATATTAAAACCCAATATTAAGCTAAAAAGTTTAGATATAGCTGAAAATAAAAAAAATAATAAAAGCAAGAAGATTGGGAAACAAAGTAATAAAAAATATATAATAAATGAAGCTGAAATGCTTATAGGAAGTTATATATCTAAAATTGAAAATGATAAAAAGAAAACTATAAAGGTAAATAAAAAGATAGAAATGAAATGTAAGAGACTAAAAATAATATCAGTATTTTTAGTAATGGCACTTTTAGTCAGCTTTTTGATTAAATAAATTGTTGTTTGTAGTATTGGATTTATTTTCAAATCTGTAGGGACAGATTCCATATCTGCCCCGAATTTATCTGCTTCTCGGGCGGAAATTGATTTCGCCCCTACAACATTTGTTTAATATAAATAATTAATAATGTTCTAAATACTTCTTTCTTTGAATATATTTTAAGACAAAGTATATTACAAAGGAAGAGGTGTTTTTTATGGAAAGAACCTTAAGTCCTGATGAAAGAATAAGAAGAGCAGAAGAAATATATTATAGAAAAAAAATGCAAAATGCAAATAGAAAATCAGCTAGAGTGAATATATCTGACAAAAAAGATTTTGGGATGTTTAAAAAAATGATTATTCAGATACTTATATGTATTATGATATATGTAATTTTTTATATGATTCAAAATACAAATTATATATTCTCTGGAGATGTAATAAGCAAGGCAAATGAAATATTATCATATGATATAAATATAAAAAACCTATATGAAAAAGGCATACAATATATAAATAGTTTTACAAATAATAATGCAAAGACAGAATATGAAAATGTAACAGAGCTAGAAAATGATAATAAAAATACAAATAATGAAAATTTAAATAATGTAGATAATAGCATTTTGCAAGAAGAAAATATTGGAGGAGAAAATATAGAAATAAGTAAAGAAGAGGATGAGAATATTTCACAAATGGACAAAGATGCTAAAGATATATTAAAGAGTAAATCGTTAATAATACCATTAAAAGGAACAATTACATCTAGATATGGGCATAGAAATCCAGAAAATCCAACTGTACCTAAAAATCACACAGGGATTGATATAGCAGTAAATGAAGGAACAATATTTAATGCATCTATGGCTGGTATAGTACAAGAAGTATCAAGTAAGCGGAGATTTAGGAAATCATGTAAAAATTATAAGTGATGATGTAATGACGGTTTATGCTCATTGCAAAAAAATATATGTAAAAAAGGGGGATAAAATAAAGCAGGGGCAAGCAATAGGAGAAGTAGGAGCTACTGGAAATGCTACAGGACCACATCTACATTTTGAGATAAGAAAAGAGAATAGATATGTAAATCCAGATTTAATATTAAATTTTAATTAATTTAAGTACAAAGGAAGTGATAATAGTGCAAATAAAAGTAAATTTACAAATATTTTTATTCATAATTATATTTGCATTAACACATCAAATTGAGATATATGGATGGATAATGTTATTTGCATTTATTCACGAATTAGGACATATGCTAGCTGGAATACTTTTAAAATTGAAGCCAAAATCATTGAACTTTATGCCTTTTGGAATAAGCATTACTTTTGAAACATATGAATACAAAAAACTGATTGAAATAAAAAAAATACTAATTAGCATGGCAGGCCCTTTAATAAATTTAGTAATTTGCTTTATAGCAACGCTTTTACATATTGATACTAGAACAAAGGATCTTATTATATACTCTAACGTTCTAATTGCTTTATTTAACTTAATTCCTTTATATCCATTAGATGGAGGAAGAATTCTAAAGGGAATAATAAGATTAAAATATAAAGAAATTAAAGCAGATGAAGTAATTAATAGAATTTCAAATATATTAATTATAATTTTAACGGCAATATCTAGTATTGTAATTTTGTATTTAAAAAATATATCAATATTATTTGTAGTTATATATTTATGGATTATAATAATAAATGAAAATAAAAAATATAATATGAAAAAAAGGATGTACAAAATATTACAAAAAAACAATGAATGTATTGACATTTAGATATTTAAGTGTAAAATAAAAGTAGAATAAATAGTGTATGGAGGCACAAATGATAAAATCAAAGTCTGATAAAGGTATTACTATAGTTTCGTTAGTAGTTACAGTTATTATACTGCTTATATTGTCTAGCACAGCAATATATAATATGAATTTATCCAATGGAGTAGGTAAATATAATAATATGGTTGCTGATATTGAATTACTTAGAGATAAAATTCTTATTTATTATAATAACAATTATGAAATTCCTAAAGTAGATAATAAATCAATTGTTATAGATAATATAAAATATTATGAAATTGATTTAAAAAAATTGGACAACATAACACTTAATTATGGAAGCAAGTATGGAAATGAAGATAATTTAACAACTACATCAGATGTATATGTAGTTAGTGATGCATTAGATGTTTATTACCTAAAAGGAGTAAAAAAATCTGGAGAAATATTTCATAAAAAATAATATGATTAGTAAAAAAGTAAATTAATCCATATAATAAAGGATAAATGAAATTTGAAAATACAAATTAAATAATATAAATTTTTCTTGCAAATATTAAAAATATATGATAAAATAGCAATGTTTGGAAATAGCATTGCTATTTTTCCTTACTCATACATGCTGTATGGGTTATAATCCAAGAGGAGGTGAATAAATAATGAATAAATACGAAAGTGTTATCATTATTAATCCAAATTTAGAGACAGAAAGCATAAAAGCATTAATAGAAAAATTCTCAAATTTAATTAATAATAATGGTAAAGTAAGTTCAGTAGAAGAAGTTGGTAAAAAGAAATTAGCTTACGAAATTAAAAAAAATAAAGAAGGATATTATATAATATTCAAATTTGAATCTAAACCAGAAGCTATTGCTGAATTAGAAAGAATATACAGAATTACAGATGAAGTAATAAAATTTATTGTAGTTAAAGAGGAGGAATAAAATTATGAACAAAGTAATTTTAATGGGGCGACTAACAAGAGATCCAGAAGTAAGATATACTCAAACTAATAATACATTAGTAGCATCCTTCTCATTAGCAGTAAACAGAAGATTTGTAAGACAAGGAGAAGAAAGACAAGCTGATTTTATAAATATTGTAGCTTGGAGTAAAACAGGAGAATTTTGTAGTAAATATTTTAAAAAAGGACAACAAGTTGGAATAATTGGGAGAATTCAAACAAGAAATTGGGAAGACGACCAAGGACAAAAACATTATGTTACAGAAGTTGTAGCAGAAGAAGCATATTTTGCAGATAGTAAAAGAGATGCAGATACGTCAAATTTTGAAAATACATTTGGAAATAATGTATCTGAAAACTCAGAATTTATGACATCTTCAGATGACGAATTACCATTCTAGTATTAGTAAATATATGTCCAATATTTTGGAAAGGGGGAAAATTAAGTGTCAGATAGAAAACAAAACTCAAAAAACAATAGAAGAAAAAATGGAAGCGATGATGATTTCAATCCAAGATTCAGAAAAGTAAGAAAAAAAGTATGTGTAATGTGTAGTAATAAAGATTTTGTATTAGATTATAAAAATGCAGATCAATTAAAGAAA
>CANRDJ010000032.1 GCA_947629355.1 uncultured Clostridia bacterium | reverse complement strand
TTTTTTTGTTTTTTATTTTCTTGGAATTCTTTAACTAGAATATAAAAATTTTTAGAAGATGATTTTTTATCTATATTCATCTCTTGAATAAATTTAATATAATTATCAGATAATAATTTTATATTTTCTTTTTCATTTTTTGTTTTCTCTTTAACTTTGGAAATATGTTTAGATAAATCTTCCTTATTACTTTGAATTAAAATTTGAATATCAAAATTACATGTTTTTAAAAAAACTTTATAAGAATTTAAAATTGCCTCTTTTTCTAAATTAGATTTGAGATTAAAATTTATCGGTATAATTTTTATTATTTTTATATATGAACTATCTTTTAATTTTATTATACCATTATCTAATACTTTATCAAATGGCAACCAATTCTGAACTGAACTGATTTTTTTAATATTAACTTCCTCCTTTCTATTTTTATTATTTTACAATTTTTTCCATCAAATGTCAATATTTTTTCATTGACACCTTTCGACAAATTGTAATTTATAAAATTAAATTTGTTGCAAATGTTGTAGGGGTGGAATCAATTTCCGCCCGAAAACAGATAAATTTCGGGCAGATATGGAATCTGCCCCTACAGATTTGAAAATAAATTTATCTCTACAAATTACAATTTGCTTTATTTTCCAGAATTATTTTTTTTATTTAGAACATAATAATATCATAAGGTTTATATTAGTTGAACTAAGAGCAAATAAGGATCTTTTTTGTTTTTTGGTTTTTATTTGTTCGAACAAAGATGTAATACAGTCTTTTGGATTGTATTATTTCGGAGTCGTAGATTATAATATTTGTATGTAGGCTATATTTCTATTTTTATCTCTATATATGGTCAAATTATAGGTATTATAATTGGGTTAAGATTATATTAATATCTAGTATCTAATATTTATAAGATTTTTACTTTCTTTAAGAATATTAGAAAGGGATTGTTTTTAATCCCTTGTGGATGAATACAGTTTCTTTTGGTGTTTTTATAGTCGAGTAAGTGATTAAAATATGTGGTTTATTGCTTATTTATATAGCAATATATATTAGGTGAAAAAATTATGTATTTTAATTTGAGCTGAAGATTAATATGAGCTTTATGGATAATAGCTCGGATAACACCGAGCTATTAGTTTTATTTTATACATCTAAATTTTTAACATCTTTTGCATTTTCTACTATAAAATTTCTTCTTGGTTCTACTTCATCTCCCATAAGTAAAGATATTGTTTCATCTGCTTTCATTGCATCCTCCATTGTTACTTGAACTAGAATTCTATTTTCTGGATTCATTGTTGTCTCCCATAATTGTTCTGGATTCATTTCTCCTAAACCTTTATATCTTTGAAGAGCTAGCTGATCTCTTCCTACTCCTTTTTCTTCTAATATTTTATATTGTTCTGCTAAGTCATTATCTGTATAACAGTATATATCTTTCATACCTTTTTTAGATAATTTATATAGTGGTGGTTGAGCTAAATATACATTTCCATTTTCAACAAGTGGTCTCATATATCTAAAGAAAAATGTTAATAATAATGTTCTAATATGAGCTCCATCAACATCAGCATCTGCCATTATTATTACTTTTCCATATCTAATTTTTGTAATATCAAAGTCTGCTCCAATACCTGCTCCAACAGCAAGTATTACTGGTTGTAATTTATCATTATTATATATCTTATCTGCTCTTGATTTTTCAACATTTAACATTTTACCCCAAAGTGGTAATATTGCTTGAAATTTTCTATCTCTTCCTTGTTTTGCACTTCCTCCTGCTGAATCCCCTTCAACTATATAAACTTCACATTCTTCGGGTTTATTGCTACTACAATCTGCAAGTTTTCCTGGAAGAGTTGTACTTTCCAATACATTTTTTCTTCTAACTAGCTCTCTTGCTTTTCTTGCTGCTTCTCTTGCTCTTGATGCACTAATGCATTTTTCAAGAATTGATTTTGCAACTGCTGGATTTTCTTCTAAAAATGTTGATAAATATTCATTCATAACTCCTTGAACGGCACCTGTTACTTCACTATTTCCAAGTTTTGTTTTAGTTTGCCCTTCAAATTGGGGTTCTTTTACTTTTACTGATACTATTGCTGTTATCCCTTCTCTAATATCTTCCCCTTGAAGATTTGAATCTTTTTCTTTTAAAATATTATGACTTCTTGCATAATCATTAAATACTTTTGTAAGAGATCTTTTAAACCCTTCTAAATGTGTTCCACCTTCTATTGTATTAATATTATTTACAAATGAATATATGTTTTCTGAATAACTTGAAGTATATTGTATAGATATTTCTACTGGTACTTCTCCATTTTTTTCAATATATATTGGTTTTGCATGTAATTTTTCCTTATTTTTGTTTAAATATTCAACAAACGAAATTAATCCACCTTCATAACAAAAATCTGCCTTTTTAGGAGTTTCTTCTCTTTCATCTGTTAATGTAATTCTTAGCCCTTTTGTTAAAAAAGCTGTTTCTCTTAATCTATTTTCTAATACAGCATAATCATATTCTAATGTTTCAAAAATTGTATCATCTGCTAAAAATCTAACAGTAGTTCCCGTTTTTTTAGAATCACCTATTTTTTCAAGATGTTTTACAGTTTTTCCTCTTTCAAAAGACATTTGGAATATTCCTCCATCTCTTTGAATAGTAACTTCTGTCCATGTAGATAATGCATTTACTACTGATGATCCAACACCATGAAGTCCTCCTGATACTTTATATCCACTATCTCCTCCAAATTTTCCTCCTGCATGTAATACAGTATAAACTGTTTCTGCTGCTGATATTTTTGTTTTTGGATGTATATCTACAGGTATTCCTCTACCATCATCTTCTACTCTTATTATATTTCCCTTTTCTATTGTAACATGAATATTTTTACAATATCCTGCTAATGCTTCATCTACACTATTATCAACTATTTCATATACTAAATGATGTAAGCCTCTTGCAGATACACTTCCTATGTACATACCTGGTCTTTTTCTAACTGCTTCTAAACCTTCTAATACTTGAATTTGATCTGCCTTATACTCGTGCTCGAATTTTTCCATTTTTAACTCTCCTTTTTTTTAAATACTTTCTACTTTTGCATTTGTAACTTTAAATAATTTATATTTTGAATTATTTATTTTAAAACTATCTGTACATGTAATTATAACTTGATTTTCTTTTATATTTTCAAATAAACCTTGAATTCTTTTTTTATCTAACTCTGACATAAAATCATCCAAAAGAATAACAGGTCTTTCCCCTATTTCATCATATATTACATTTGCTTCTGCAAGTTTTAAAGAAATAATAGTTGTCCTTTTTTGTCCCTGAGATCCGTATACTGAAATTGGATTATCGTTTATATAAATTTCGAAATCATCTCTATGTATTCCTATTCCTGTATACCCTTTTTGTATATCACTATTTTTATTTTTTTTCAAATTTTCTAAATAATTATTTCCGTATATTTGATATATATTTTACTTTTATTTTTTCTTTATTTTCAGTAGTTTTTAAATGAATATCTAGAATTTTTTCGTTTATTTTTTCTATAAATTCCTTTCTATACTTATATATTTTTTCCCCAATTTTTACTATTTGTTCATCCCATATATTTAAATTTTCTACAGGTTTTGACTCATATTTTATTTGTTTTAAATATGTATTTCTTTGTTCTATTGTCTTATTATATTGATTTAATAAATGAACATACATTGGTCTTAATTGACTAATCATTATATTTAAAAATCTTCTTCTTTTACTAGGATCATTTTTTAATATCATTATATCTTCTGGTGTAAATAATACAATATAATTTTTTCCTAAAATTTCGCTTGTCCTTTTTATAGGAATTCCATTTATACTAAATTTCTTTTTTTCACTTATTTCAAAATCTATATTTATATCTCTATCTTCTTTAGAACTAATCATTTTTATTTTAGCATATTCTTTTTCTTTATTTATTAATTCCTTATCTTTATTAGTTCTAAATGACTTTCCTAAACTACATATAAATATACTTTCTAATATATTTGTTTTTCCTTGAGCATTATCACCATATATTATATTTATATTTTTGTCAAATTCTATTTCTTCTTTTTCGTAGTTTCTAAAATTTTCTAAATTTATTTTGTTTATATACATATAACTAATCCTTTTTATTAATCTTCTTTCATCCTAATTGGTAAAATCATATATGTATAATCTTTTGATGTCTCATCTATCGGCTTTATAACGCATGGAGAAATACTATTTCCAAACGACACAAATATTTCTTCGTCATCTATCGCCTTTAATGCATCTAAGAAATATTTTGGATTAACACCTATTTCTAATTTTTTTCCTTCTGTTTCTGTATATATTTCTTCTTTAGCATCACCTGTTTGATTTGTACAAGAAATAACTACTTTTCCAACATCTATTAATATTTTTACTGGATATTTTTTTTCTTTTTCAATACTAGATGATGAAATTAAACTTACTCTTTCAAAACAATTTTGAATTAAATTTTTATTTACTCTTACTCTAGTTTCCCAATTATTTGGAATTACACTTGAATAATTTAAAAATTCTCCATCTAATAATCTTGTTACTATTTTGCAATTTTCCATTTCAAATATTGCTTGGTTTTTTGAAACGCCAATTTTTATACTATCAAATGAATCTAATATTATTTTATTTACTTCATTTAATGTTTTACCCGGAATAACAGCTTTAAAATTATTAGTTGCATTACTTAAATTTTTACTTACCCATCCCATTCTAAATCCGTCTATTGCAACGACGTTTAAACTGTTATTTATTACTTCAAAAAGACATCCTGTAAATATTGGTCTATTTTCTTCTATACTTACAGCAAATATTGTTTTTCTTATCATATTTTTTAAAATTGTTTGTTCTGTTTCAATAGAATTTTCTACTATTATTTTCGGTAATTCTGGAAATTCATCAGGATTCATTGTTGATAATTTATATAAAGAACCTTCACATTCTATTACTAATAAATTATTTTCATTTAATTCTATACTAATATCTGTATCTGGTAATTTTCTTATTATTTCACTAAACATTATACTATTAACAACAGTATTACCTTCTTCTTGTACTTCACATTCCATTGTATATTCTATTCCTAATTCTAAATCATAGGATGTTAGCTTTAATTCATTATCATTTGTTTGAATAAGTATACCTTCTAATATAGGCATTGTTGTTCTTGTAGGTACTCCCCTAACAACAGAATTAATTCCCTTTAATAATTTTTCTTTTTCACAAATAATTTTCATGTTTTTGCTCCTTTATTTTAATATAATAAATAAATATTAGTAGTATTATTAGTATGTCTTGTGTATAATGTGTAAAACTAAAATTTTAATCTATATCCGTAGAAAAAATGCAGTTAATAAATATGTGCATAAGTAAAATAATTATTCACAATTAAAAATAATTTTATAAAATTTTTAATAATTAACAATTTTTTTATAGTTTTAAACAGCAACCTATGGATAATCTTTCTTGCTCTTCCGTAAGAAGAAAAAGAAAATTTATTATAAAAAAGATGTTTTGCAAACATAAATTTTATAAAATATAATTTTTAATTTATATATCAATTATTCTTTTGATAATATAATTTTTTTCACACTATCCACAATTAATTTTGTATTTGATTCTGGATTTTGCTTTATCTCTTGTTCTATTTTTTTATATCCATGCATAACTGTTGTATGATCTCTTTTTCCAAAGGCTTCTCCTATTTTTGGGTAAGATTCATTTGTTAATATTCTACAAAGATACATACCTACTTGTCTTGGAAAAGCTATATCATTTGATCTTTGAGCACTTTTTAAATCTTTCATAGTAATGTTAAAATATTTACAAACCATTTCTTGAATATATTCGATAGAGATAACAGAAGCTTTTTGCATTATAATTACATTAATTGCTTTTTCTGCCATTTCCATTGTAATTGGTGTATGAGTTAAAGAAGATTGTGCAACTAATTTATTAAAAACACTTTCTAATTCTCTAATATTAGAATCTATTTTTGCAGCTATATCAGATAAAATTTCATCATCTATAATAGCATGATTTTCATCTTTTTTCTTTCTAAGAATTGCTAAACGAGTTTCGTAATCTGCCATTGAAACATCAGCTAAAAGTCCCCATTCAAATCTAGATTTTAGTCTATCTTCTAGTAAAGGTATATCTCTTGGTGGTCTATCACTAGAAATAACAATTTGTTTTCCACTTTCATGTAAAGTATTAAAAGTATGAAAAAATTCTTCTTGAAGTTGTTTTTTGCCAGCTATAAATTGAATATCATCTATTAACAAAACATCAATATTTCTATATTTTTGTCTAAATTTTTCTGTACTAGCGCTTTTTAATGCATTTATAAATTCATTTGTAAAACTTTCAGAAGTTACATATAAGACTTTAGAGTTTCTATTATTTACTAATACTTCATTTCCTATTGCATGCATTAAGTGAGTTTTTCCAAGACCCACTCCTCCGTATAGGAACAAAGGATTATAGGCAGATGCTGGTGCTTCAGCTACAGCAAGAGAAGCAGCATGTGCAAATCTATTATTGTCACCTACTACGAAAGTACTAAAATTATATTTAGGATTTAATGAGGTAGTAAAGTACTGATTATTATTTGAAATATTTTGAATTTCAGATTTTTCTTCTTCTTTTGGAAATTCATTTTCACAAATTATAGAAAGAGTACAGTTCTTTTGTAAAATTACTGAAAAAGTATTCATTATTAAATCATGAAACTTTGTGTCAGCCATATCTCTTTTAAAAGAATCTTCAGAAATTAAAGTTACGTTATTATCAACAATACTTGCTATTTTTAAAGGTTCTATCCAAGTTTTGTGAGATATTTGAGACATTTCATCTTTTAATAGTTCTTTTGCTTCAATTAAAACTTGTTCTATATTTGAATTCATTTTTTATAAAGACCTCCATTCAAGCAATTTAAAAACTTAAAGTTATCCACAAAACAATCCACAAATGTTGATAAAATTAGCTTAAAATACACAAAAACAAGTAAACTAATTATCAACAACTAAATATAAAAAACTCGCAAAGTCGTAAACCCCTATGATTTCAAACTAATAATATCAAAAAAAAAAAAAATTATCAACAATTATTTTAAAAATATTATAAATTGTTAAAAAATATTGACATTCACAACTATTTTGATATATAATCTTAACACTTGTAATTTTAATTAGGAGGTGCTTTAAGTAATGAAAAGAACATATCAACCAAAAAATAGACAAGAAAAAAAAGAACATGGATTTATGAAAAGAATGAAAACAAAAGCAGGTAGAAATGTTTTAAAAGCAAGACGTGCTAAAGGAAGAAAAAAAATATCTGCATAATGTAGTTATTAAATTTTAATAAATGAGTGATAAAATTGAAAAAAACAAAAATGCTAAAAAAAAATTATGAATTTAAAATAGTTCTAAAAAAGGGAAAACGCTTGCGGAGGGAAGCAAATAGAAATATTCATTTTAAAAAACAACAAAACCATTAATTTATTAGGAATAGCAGTAAGCAAAAAGGCAGGAAATAGCGTTTATAGAAACAGAATAAAAAGAATAATTAGAGAAAATTATCGCTTATTAGAAAAAAACATTAAAGTAGGAAATAGTTTGGTTATAATTTGGAATAAAAATTTGGACAAGCATGAAGTAGACTTTAATGTTATTAATAAAGATATGAAAGACATTTTAAAAAAGGCTAATATTTTACAAGAACAAGAGGATATATGAAAAAAATATTAATAAAATTAATAGAAAAATATCAAAAACATATTTCTTTTTTTCTAGAGAGTAAGGGAATAAAATGTAAATTTTATCCAACTTGTTCAGAATATATGAAACAAGCAATTATAAAATATGGAGTTATTAAAGGATTCTTTTTAGGAATAAAAAGAATTTTAAAATGCAATCCTTTTTCAAAAGGAGGATATGATCCTGTAAAATAACTTAAATGGAGGTTTTTATGAGTTCTATTTCTACTTTATTTGGATATATTTTAAATTTTATATATGAATTAGTAAAAAATTATGGTTTAGCAATAATTATACTTTCAATTTTACTAAAAATAGTGTTGTTACCATTATCTATAAAACAACAAAAAACAATGAAAAAAACAGCAAAAATTCAGGAGAAAGTAAAAGAACTTCAAGAAAAATATAAAAATGATCAAATGAAAATGAATCAAGAAATGATGGATTTATATAAAAAAGAAAATTTAAGTCCTTTTAGTGGGTGCTTGACTTCTATAATTCAAATAATATTGTTATTTGCTATGTTTGGTTTAGTAAGAAGTCCTCTTACATATATGAAAAAAATAGATGCAGATACTATAAATAATTATGTAACAGAAATGAAACAAGAAATTGGAGAAAATAGCGTTAGCAGAAATTATCCACAAATAAGCATATTAAAATATGTTAATTCTCATAAAACAGAAGAAGATCCTTTATATATAAATATGAATTTTTTTGGACTAGATTTAAGCAATATTCCTCAGGAAAATTGGCAAGAATGGCAAGTATATATAATTCCTTTATTATATGTATTAACAACTATGATTTCTATGAGATTAACTACAAAAATGACATCAACAAATGCTAAAAAAGAAGACATAGTTGAAATAAAAAAAGATGAAAATAAAGAAAAAGAAATTGATGCACAAGATATGACAGCTCAAATGAACAAAAGCATGTCTTGGTTTATGCCAATAATGTCTGTTAGTATTTCATTAATTGCACCACTTGGACTTGCATTATATTGGTTAGTTAATAACATATTAATGATTGCTGAAAGATTAATAATAAATAAGTTTTTAGAATCAGATAAGGAGGGGCAAAATGGCTAAAACAATAATTTCACAAGGGAAAACAACAAACGAAGCTATTGAAAATGGATTAAGAGAACTAAAAGTATCAAAAGATATGGTAGAAATAAAAATAATAGAAGAAGAAAAAAGAAGTTTTTATAATATCCTAGCTCCACGAGTTGTTAAAGTAGAATTAACTTTAAAAGAAAATAAAGAAACAAAAAAAGAAATTAATAGCAAAGAAAAGGTAGAAAGAAAAACAAATAAAAATGAAGAAGAAATAAAAGTAGCTGTAGAGCAAGTAAATGAATTTTTAAATAAATTTTTGAAAGAAGGAATAACATATAATACAGAAATAAAAGAATATGATATATATGTAGATATTGAAGGAAAAAATGTAAATTATTTAATAGGGTATAGAGGTGAAAACATAAATGCTTTTCAAACTATATTAACTTCAATTGCAAACAAGAAAAGTACAGCAAAAATAAGAGTATATTTAGACATAGCAGGATATAGGGAAAAAAGAGTAAAAACACTAGAAGATTTAGCCGAAAAAATAGCAAGGACAGTTGTGAGAACAGGAAAAGACGTTACGCTAGAACCTATGACAGCATATGAAAGAAAAATAATTCATACAAAATTACAAACACATAGCAAGGTAGAAACAATTAGTAAAGGTGAAGAACCATATAGAAAAGTTGTAATAAAATTAAAATAATAAAAAAAGAGGGACACACCTTAATCTATGAGAAATGCCCATGACTAAGGTGTGTCCCTCAAACCTTGTAAATACTAAACAAAATAAATGCGTATTTTTGAACCATATAAATAAAGGAGTAAAAAATGTCAACAATAGCAGCAATATCAACTGCACCAGGTATTGGTGGAATAGGTATAGTTAGGATGAGTGGAGAAGAATGTTTTAAGGTATTGGAAAAAATATTTAAAGCAAAAAATCCTGAAGATATAGAGAATATAAAAGGTTATACAATAAAATATGGGAATATAATAGATCCTGAAACAAATAAAAATGTTGATGAAGTTTTAGTTTCATATTTTAAAAAACCGAAGAGTTATACAACGGAAAATATGTGTGAAATAAGTTCACATGGAGGAATTATTGTTTTAAAAAAAATATTAGAATTATGTTTAAAAAGTGGTGCTAGAATGGCTGAACCAGGCGAATTCACAAAACTTGCTTTTTTAAATGGTAGAATTGATTTAAGCCAAGTTGAGTCAATTATTGATATTATAAATGCAAAAACAGATAAAGAATTAAAGGCGTCAATGAATCAATTAGAAGGAAACCTTTCTAGATCCCTTGGGAAAATAAAGAATCAAATATTAGATTTACTTGTTCAGATTGAAGCATCAATAGACTATCCAGAGTATGATGTTGAAGAAGTAACAGAAGAAAATGCTAGAAAGAGTTTGAAAGAAATAGAAGATAATATAAAAAATTTATACAAAACTTTTGAAAATGGTAAAATAGTAAAAGAAGGAATAAAAGTAGCAATCATAGGTAGACCAAACAGTGGAAAATCATCTTTACTAAATACTATTTTAAATAAAGATAGAGCAATTGTTACAGAAATAGAAGGTACAACAAGAGATACAATAGAAGAATTTGTGAGTATAAAGGGAATTCCTTTTAAAATTATAGATACAGCCGGAATAAGAGATGCAGATAATGAGGTAGAAATTATACGGAATAAATAAATCTAAAAAAGTAGCAGAAGATAGTGATTTAATTATAGCAATGTTTGATAATTCTAAACCACTAAATAAAGAGGATAAAGAAATTTTAGAATTTATTAAAAATAAAAAAGCTATAATTTTATTAAATAAGATTGACTTACAAGAAAATAATTTGGAAAAATGTAAAGAAGTGATAGATGCAAATAAAAAAATCTTAAAAATATCTTTAGCCTCAGAATCAAATTTAAGCGATTTATATGATGAACTTGATATAATGTTTGGATTAGAACAAATAATCCCAGACAATGAAGTTATGATAACAAATATAAGGCATAAAGAATTGATAGAAGATGCTTTAAAACATCTAAAGGAAGCACAAGAAGCCTTGAAAAGCAATATGCCAGTAGATATAATGTCAATTAATATAAAAGAAATTTTACAAGATTTAGGAAAAATAACAGGAGAAAATGTTAGTGAAGATGTAATAAAGGGAATTTTTTCAAAATTTTGTTTAGGAAAGTAAGAAGGGATAATAAATGAGTTATAATGCAGGGGATTATGATGTAGCAGTAATCGGAGCAGGACATGCTGGATGTGAAGCAGCTCTTGCATGTGCTAGAAAAGGTCATAAAACTTTACTTTTTTCTATAAGCCTAGAATGTGTTGCAAATATGCCATGTAATCCTAATATTGGTGGAACATCAAAAGGTCATCTAGTAAGAGAAATAGATGCATTGGGCGGAGAAATGGGAAAAAATATAGATAAAACATTTATACAATCAAGGATGCTTAACACCTCAAAAGGACCAGCTGTATATTCTTTAAGAGCACAAGCGGATAGAAAAAAGTATCAACAAGAAATGAAGCATACAATAGAAAAACAGGATAATTTGTCAATAAAACAAGCTGAAATAATTGATATTAAAGTTGAAAATGGAGAAGTAAAAGCTGTTGAAACAAACATAGGAGCTATATATAATGTTAAAGCTGTTATAATTGCAACAGGAACTTATTTAAAGGGAAAAATATATATTGGAGAAACAAATTTCGAAAGTGGACCAGATGGCGTGTTTCCAGCAAATAAGTTATCTGAAGCACTAAAAAGATTAGGAATAAAACTTGTTAGATTTAAAACAGGAACACCTGCTAGGGTAAATAAAAGGACAATAGATTTTTCGAAAATGGAAATACAAGAAGGAGATAAAGACATAGTTCCATTTTCTTTTGAAAATGAACCAAAGCAAATTGATCAGGTTCCATGCTATTTAACATATACAAATGAAAAAACACATGAAATAATAAGAAAAAATTTATATAGATCTCCATTATATGGAGGACAAATAGAAGGAACAGGACCAAGGTATTGCCCTTCTATAGAAGATAAAGTAGTAAGATTTAGTGATAAAAAAAGACACCAGATTTTTATAGAACCAATGGGAGAAAATACAGAAGAAATGTATGTACAAGGAATGAGTTCATCACTTCCAGAAGATGTTCAAATTGCAATGTACAGAACTATCCCAGGACTTGAAAATGTTGAATTTACAAGACCAGCATATGCAATTGAATATGATTGTATAGATCCATCACAATTGAAATTATCATTGGAATTAAAGAATATAAAAGGAGTATTTTTGGCAGGTCAAATAAATGGAACATCAGGATATGAAGAAGCGGCAGCTCAAGGTATAATCGCTGGGATTAATGCAAGCCTTAAAATAGAAGGTAAAGAACCAATTATATTACATAGGTCAGATGCATATATCGGGGTTTTGATTGATGATATTGTTACCAAAGGAACAAATGAACCATATAGAATGATGACTTCAAGAGCGGAATATAGGCTATTATTAAGACAAGATAATGCAGATTTAAGATTAACTGAAGTAGGTTATAGAGTAGGGTTAATATCACAACAGAGATATCAGTCTTTTTTAAAGAAAAAAGAAAATATAAAAAAAGAAATAGAAAGATTAAAAACAGTAAATATAAAACCTACAGAAGAAGTAAATAAATATTTAGAAGATAATGGATCTACACCTATAAAGCATGGCGTAAAATTGATAGAATTATTAAAAAGAAGTGAGCTTTCATATAAGATATTGGAAAAATTAGATATTGATAGACCAAAATTAACAAGACAAGAAGCAGAACAGGTAGAAATACAGGTAAAATATGAAGGATATATAAAATTACAATTGGCACAAGTAGAGAAGTTTAAAAAACTAGAAACAAAAATGCTCCCAGAAGATATGGATTACAAAAATTTAGAAGGGATAAGTTTAGAAGCAAGACAAAAACTAGATAAATTTAGACCTATTTCAGTGGGACAAGCTTCTAGAATATCTGGAATTTCTCCTGCGGATATAGCGGTAATTCTTATACATTTAGAACAAAGAAAACGAAAATAAATTATAATTTGTTGGGTTAAATTTGTTTTCAAATCCGTAGGGGTCGCACCCCTGGGCGACCCGCGATTGTAATTTATTTGA
>CANRDJ010000031.1 GCA_947629355.1 uncultured Clostridia bacterium | reverse complement strand
ACACTAGATACATCTTTTCTTGCTTCATCACTCATTGATTCCATCTCTATAATTGAAGCAGTTGTTAATATTTTGTGTACACTATATTTTTTACTCTCTATATTATCTTTATATTCATTTAAAATGTCTTCCATTCTATCTAACATTTTTTCGAATATATATTCAACTTTAACATCTGAATTTTCAATTGCATATGTGTCTGGAAACAAATATCCTTCTAATGGATAATATATTTTTTCATCTTTAATCTCATCAGTTATAAACCAATATTTTTCTATTAAAGAATTTATATACTCTTCATCTTCAAGTAATTTAAATACATCTTCTTCTGTGTTATTAGTGATACGTTCTATTTCCTTTGCTAGCCATATAATGTTCTTTCCCTCAATATATGTTATATTCAATTGATTTGGATCATGCATAACTCCAGTTTTTAACATTTCTGCTATTTCTTTCAAATTCATATTTTGCTTTAAATAATAAGTGCCTGCTTGAAAGTCTGATAAATTATTTAATTTTATATATATTCTAAATGCTACTTTACTTCTAATAATATTGTTTTCTCTTAATATATCTGCTATTTTGCTTGTCCCACTTCCAAGTGGTACAGTTATTTCTATTTCTTCTTGACCTTTCTTATTTACTGGTGATATTGATACAAAATACCATATAAAGCTAATAATTAGAATTAGCAATATAACTGTAGCGACCCCAATAATAATTAAATTTTTTCTTCCTAACTTATTTATTAATTCTTTCATTTATTCTCCTCTATTCTACTACATAATCTACTATATTAATATAATCTTGTTTTTCTATATTTTCATTTAACACAATACACGTACTTATTCCTATTTCTCTCAATTTTGGAGCAATTTCTGTTACAAATCTTATCATACTTTCCTTATCTTCTACTCCTGAAAAATCTATACTAATTCCATCTATATTGTTTTCTATTGCTTCTTTCACAATTAAATCAATTATATTTGTTCTTAATTTATAATCTTGCAGAATTTGATTTGTCTGCCTTTCTAATAAACTATTTGTTATAGATACCCAAATTTTATTATTCGATTCATCATCATCCGTTTTTTCAGAAACTTCAATATCATTCCTAGTTATATTAAACATGTTTTTTAAACTTACACTTCTTGTCCCTGTATCATCTGATATTTCAAAGACTTTACTATCATAATCAGTCTTCTGAATTTTTATAGCTTCACTTTTTTCTTGCATATCTTGTCTTACTATATACTCATCTCCAAGTTTATTAGATTTAATATATCCTATTGTTCCATTAGATGTTCTAATTTGTCTCCAGCCCCTACTTGTAGTATAGAAACAATTAACTGTTTCTCCTTTTCTTAATGTTCCTATATTTTTTGACAATCTTCTTGGTCTGAATTTTATATCAGTATCTTCTGTTGCAATTGCTCTAATCATACCTTTATTTAGTTTGTCTATTATTACTCTATTTGTATTTTCTATATAGTCTATTTTTATATTATATACTATTGACATGTCTGAGATTGGTAAATAAATAACATCATTTATTTTAATTATTGAATCAAGCATACTCATATTAGAATTGTTAACTATCATTTGTTTCTCGTCAATAACAATATTTGCTACCTTAGTATCTGAAGTTGTTATAATTTGATTATATTTTTCATCATAGTAAATTGTAGGATCAAATAAATTTTTTACATCTTCCTTAGATATGTATATTGTTCCATTTTTATTTACATATATGTCATTTTCTAACTCTTCTGTTTTATTTTCTTCATTTATTATTAAATTTATTACGTTTGTATATTTATCTCTTTTATATCCGTGGAGCTATATTAACTATAAATGCAACAGCCAATAGTGATACTGTTCCTATAATTATATTTCTAATAAATTTTAGTTCATTTGTTTTTTTTCGTTTCATTCTTATTTTAACTCCTTAATATTACATTTTTAATTAGTATATCATAAAATTCTTATATAAAACATATTTACACATATTTTTTTGTTTTTTTGCTCTATGTATTGATATTTTTATTCTGATATGGTAATATTAATATTGTGCGTTTTGAAAGTTGATATTGATTATATATAATTTTATATCTAATTAATAATATACTATATTGAAAGAAGTGATATAAAAGTGAATTTTAAAGAATGGAAAAATTTTAAAGGTGAAAAATGGAAAAAATCAATAGATGTAAGGGACTTCATTCAAAATAATTATACACCTTATGAGGGCGATGACAGTTTTTTAGCTGAAGCAACAGATAGAACAAAAAAATTATGGGATGATGTATTAGAACTTTATAAAAAAGAAAGAGAAAACGGTGGAGTACTTGATGCAGATACTAAAACTCCATCCTCAGTTAATGCTTATGAAGCAGGATATATTGATAAAGATTTAGAGCAAATAGTAGGTCTTCAAACAGATGCTCCTTTAAAAAGAGCAATAATGCCTGCTGGTGGTATTAGAATTGTTGAAAAATCAGCAGAAAGTTATGGATTAAAAGTTGATCCTGAAACACAATATATTTATAAAAATTTAAGAAAAACACATAATGATGGTGTATTTAGTGTTTACACCCCTGATATTAGAGCAGCTAGAAGTTCTCACTTAATAACAGGTCTTCCAGATGGATATGGTCGTGGAAGAATTATAGGTGACTATAGAAGAGTAGCACTATATGGTATAGATGCATTAATCGAAGAAAAAAAAGATGAACTAAATATTCTTAATGTTGATGAATTTACAGAAAAAGTAATTCGTCAGCGTGAAGAAGTTTCTGATCAAATAAAGGCATTAAATGATTTAAAAGGAATGGCTGCCAAATATGGATTTGATATTTCAATTCCAGCTAAAAATGCTAAAGAAGCTGTTCAATGGCTTTACTTTGGATATTTGGGAGCTATTAAAGATCAAAACGGTGCTGCAATGAGTATTGGTAGAACTTCTACATTCTTAGATATATACTTTGAAAGAGATTTATCCGAAGGATTAATTACTGAAGAAGAAGCTCAAGAAATAATGGATCATTTCGTTATGAAATTAAGATTGGTAAGATTCTTAAGAGCTCCTGAATATAATGCTTTATTTAGTGGAGATCCTGTATGGGTAACAGAAAGCATAGGAGGAATGGGTATTGATGGTAGAACACTAGTTACTAAAAACTCATTTAGAGTTCTTCATACTTTAACAACACTTGGGCCAGCTCCAGAACCCAACTTAACAGTTTTATGGTCTACAAGATTACCAGAAGGATTTAAAAGATTTACAGCTAAATTATCAATTCAAACATCTTCTATTCAATATGAAAATGATGATTTAATGAGAATAACTTTAGGTGACGATTATGGAATAGCATGTTGTGTATCTGCTATGAAAATTGGTAAACAAATGCAATTTTTTGGAGCAAGAGCAAACCTTGCTAAAGCATTGCTTTATGCTATCAATGGTGGTAGAGATGAACTTTCTGGAAAACAAGTAGCTCCAAAATTTGAAGGAATAACATCAGAATATTTAGATTATGATGAAGTAATGGAAAAATTTGATTGCATGATGGATTATGTTGCAAAAATATATATTAAAGCATTAAATGCAATTCATTACATGCATGACAAATATTCTTATGAGGCTTTAGAAATGGCTTTACACGATAGAGAAGAAGATATATTAAGAACAATGGCATGTGGAATAGCAGGTATATCAGTTGTCGCTGATTCACTTTCTGCAATTAAATATGCTAAAGTTAAAGCAATTAGAAATGAAGACGGATTAATAGTTGACTACAAAGTTGAAGGAGATTTTCCAAAATACGGAAATGATGATGATAGAGTTGATCAAATTGCTGTAGATTTAGTAAAAACTTTCTTAAATAAATTACAAAAACATCATACTTATAGAAACTCAAAGCATACTTTATCTATTCTTACTATTACATCAAATGTTGTATATGGTAAAAATACTGGTAATACACCAGATGGAAGAAGAGCTGGAGAACCTTTTGGTCCAGGTGCAAATCCATTACATGGCAGAGATACAAATGGTTCACTTGCAGTATTAAATACAATTGCTAAACTTCCTTATGAATATGCAGAAGATGGAATTTCATACACATTTGCAATTACACCTGTAGCATTAGGTAAAGAGGAAAATACAAGAATTACAAATTTAGTAAATATGTTGGATGGATATTTTGAAAAAACTGGACATCACATTAACGTAAATGTATTTGATAGGGCTCTATTAGAAGATGCTATGGAACATCCTGAAAAATATCCTCAACTTACTATAAGGGTTTCAGGATATGCTGTTAACTTTATAAAACTAACTAGAGAACAACAATTAGATGTAATTCATAGAACTATACAAGATAGAATTTAATTATTCAAAATTAAAGACATGATATTACATAATATCATGTCTTTAAAATTTGTAAATAAATATATAAATTGTTGTTTGTAGAGATAAATTTATTTTCAAATCTGTAGGGGCAGATTCCATATCTGCCCGAAATTTATCTGTTTTCGGGCGGAAATTGATTCCGCCCCTACAACATTTGCAACAAATTTAATTTTATAAATTACAATTTATTAAAGGAGCAAAAAATATGATAGAATATGATAGAAATAAATATGCTAGAATACATTCTATAGAATCATTTGGTACAGTAGATGGACCTGGAATAAGATTTGTTGTATTTATGCAGGGTTGTAATTTAAAATGTAAATACTGCCATAATAGGGATACTTGGAATGTCAATGAAGGTAATATAATTTCTTTAGAAGAATTGTTAGATAAAATTGAAAGATATAAGTCATATATACTTCCTTCAGGAGGAGGAGTTACAGTAACTGGTGGAGAACCATTACTGCAATCTAAATTTTTAATAAATCTTTTTAGTGAATTAAAAAAAAGAAAAATACCAACAGCAATTGACACTTCTGGAATGGTTGATATAACAAATGATATAAAAGAACTGCTTAAGTTTACTGATTTAGTACTATTAGATATTAAGCATATTAATGATGAAAAATGTAAAAATTTAGTTGGATTTTCAAATAAAAAGGAATTAGCTTTTGCTAGGTATCTAAGTGATAACAATATACCAGTATGGATTAGACAAGTTATAGTTCCTGGAATTACAGATAATAAAGATGATTTAATACAATTAAAGGAGTTTATTAATTCTTTAAAAAATGTAAAAAAAATAGAATTAATTCCGTATCATGAACTTGGAAAATATAAGTGGAAAAATCTTGGACTTAAATATGAGTTGGATGAAATTTCAGCAGCTACAAATGAAGATATAAAAAGAGTAAAAAGCATTTTAGGAATTTAAAATGCTTTTTATCTTATCTATATTTTTAACAACTGTTTTATATCCAGATTCGTAACAAAATTTGGCTTTATCAATTTCTAAAAGTCCTGTACCATCCGATGGAATTGTTAATATTATATCACTTTCATTTAAGTCACCTTCTGATATTTTATTTCCCATAATATCAAGAGTTTTCATTAATATATCCATTACATTACTTTTATTATCTACTGTATCACTATCGAATTTAATTGAAATTACTTTATCTGCACCAATTTTTTTTAATTCTTTTGCAGGAATATTATCTAATATTCCTCCATCTAAAAATATATGCTCTTTATATATACAAGGGCTATATACTAATGGAAAACTACTACTTGCTCTTACTGCTATTCCTATATTTGCATCATATATATAATCTTTATATTTTGTTTTTTTGGAACAAAATACATATTTTTTTGAATTTGATATATCTACTGCTGGAATAACTAGTGGCATTTCTATATCACTTGTACTCTCTATTCCCATCTTTAATGCTAACTTGTTAAATAATTCTTCTATTTCTATTCCATCTTTAATTCCTTTTGTCTTAAAATTTCTACCAAGTATATAATTTCCTATTTCTTTTATAATAACATTATTATTTATCCTAGCAATTTTTTTAGAATATCTATTAAATAATTTATATATTTTTTTAGGAGTATATCCTATTGCATATAAAGCTGAAACTAAACTTCCACTACTTGATCCCCCAATTAAATCAATATGAATATTATTTTCTTCTAATGCTTCAATTGCTCCTGCATGTGCAATTCCTCTTGCTCCTCCTCCGTGATAAAGCTAATCCTATTTTCAAAACATCACCCTCGATTGTATATATTAATAGTATTAACTTTATTTTATATATTAAACAACAAAAATACTTTGTCAACAGTCTGATAAAAAGGTTAGATATCTAACCTTTTTATTCGTTTTATTCTAATTATTTTTTAATTCATCTATAGCTTTTTGTAATTGTTCATCTGTATTATTGTCTTCTATATCTTTAACTTCTATATCTGGACTTATTCCTTCTTTATTAATTATATTTCCATTTGGTGTTTTAAATTCTTTTATAGTTAATTTTAAAGCGCCTCCTGATGATACTGGTACAACTTCCTGCATCACTCCTTTACCAAATGTTTTTATTCCTACTACTTTTGCTATATTATTATCTCTTAATGCTCCTATTAAAATTTCTGATGCACTAGCACTATTTTCATTAGCAAGAATTATCACTTTAATTTCTGAATTTACTTTTGCATCTTCTTTTGATTTAGTAACTTCTTCTTTCCCCTCTTTATCAACTTCTACCATTATATTGTTATCTTTTGACACAAACAACTCTGCTATATCTATAGCTTCTGTTACAATACCTCCACCATTATCTCTAACATCAATAATTAATGATTTCACACCTTTTTCCATTAATTCATTTAAGCTTTTTTCAAATTCTTCACTACATCCATCGTCAAATGCTAATATCTGAATATAGCCTATATCATTATCTAGAACTTTAGAGTCAATATGATTAATTTCAATAGTTCTTCTTTCTATTGTTTTAGTAATTATCTCTTCTTCTCTTTGTATTTCTAAATCTACTGTAGTTCCTTCTTCTCCTTTTACTTTATTTGCTACAAGACTTAGGTCCATATCTACAATATCTTCTCCATTTACCTTTGTGATAATATCTCCCGTTTTAAGCCCTGCTTCTGCTGCTGGTGAACCTTCAATAGGTAGTAATACAACTGTATTTCCATATCTATCTTGTGTCATATATATTCCTATTCCAACATAATTTCCATTTACATCTACCATTAATTCTTCGTATTCATCTTTGGTTAAATACTCTGTATATTCATCTCCTAGGCCTTCAACATAACCCTTGACAGCTGATTCTAACATATCTTCTTCATTAATTTCACCAAAATAAAATTTATCTAAATATGTTTTTATTAGTTGAACTTTTGTATCCAATTTAGTAGTTTCTGTTGTAACCAAAGTTTTTGTTAAACCATTTTCTGTTTTTAAAAAATAATTATACAGTAAAACTGATGTAGATATAAATGTTATTATTGCAGTTACTATAATTATCATAGCTACTCTATATATATTATTCTTTTTCTCAAAATTCATTAAACTTTCCTCCCAAAGATATTATATTAGATATTCGTTAAAATATGAAATGTGGACGACTAATATTAATATATCGTCGTCCCTAATATTTATACTTTATATTATAAATAATTTCTTGGATCTACTCTACTATCTTTTCCACCATACGACCAATTATATGGTGAAACTCTTACTTCAAAATGCAAATGTGGTCCTGATGAGTTACCTGTATTCCCACTTTGCATAATCGGTTGTCCCTTTGCTACTACTGCACCAGGTGAAACATAAAAGTTCCCATTTCCATGTCCATAATATGTTCTTAATCCATTTGTATGTTGAATAACTACACAATAGCCTAATCCGCCATCTCTCCAGTTAGCGTTAAGCACGACACCGTCTCCTGCAGCATATACAGTTGTTCCGACTGGAACTCCATAGTCAATGGCTCCATGATATGCTCCGCTACTATAATACATTGTTGCTGTAATTACCCCTGATTGAACTGGTCTTTGAAAAATTCCGCTTCCGCCTAAATTTACAGAATTCCCACCACCAGATGGTTTAACTGTTCCATTATTAAGTGCATCAATTTGTGCTTGATATTTCTGTCTTAAGATTTCTTCTTCTCTACTTGCTTGTTCATTCTCCTTAGTTAATTTATCAATTTGTTCTTGCAATACTTTATCTTCCTGATTTAACTCAGATACTTGTTTTTCTTTTTGTGCTTGTGAATTTTCTAATGCTTTAGCAGTTTTTTCCTTACTATTCTTTAAAGTTTCTACTTGTGTTTTACTTGTTTCTAATTTTTCCTTTGACGTCTCTATTTCATTTCTGTTTGCCTCAATTTTCTCTAATAAGTCATTATCTTTATCAGCTATTTCTGAAACTATGTACCAATTAGATATCATATCCCATAAGGATTGTCCACCTAGTATTACATCTAAGTATGTAGTTTCTCCTGCTTCATATTGTGCTATAATTCTAGTCTGAAGCATTTCTTGCTGTTCATCATACTTTTCTTCTGCTTCCTTTAACTTCTTCTCAGTTTTTGAAATTGATGTTTCTAAATCTGATAATTCTGTATCTAATTCTTCTATTTGGTTTTGATATTGGCTAATTTCATTAGTTAATGTTTGTATTTGTTTATTTGTTTCTTTTATTTGTTCTCCAACTTCGTCTTGTTTTTCTTTTGCCTCATTTATTTTTTTCTCATTTTCTTTTCTTTCATTCACTTTGTTTTGTATATCTGTCTGTGTTACTGCAAGTGTTATCATTACATTTGTTGATAATATCAATATTATTAACAATAAAGCAACTACTATCTTCTTTTTCATTGATTCTCTCCTCCATTTGCTTGATTGATCTTTTCATTTGTCTTATTACTTTGGTTTGATTCTTCATTTTCATTTGTTTCATCCAAGTATTTTGATTGGTTACTTAAAAATTTCATTGAATCTATTGCTGTTCCATTAATTCTTACTTCAAAATGTAAGTGTGGTCCAGTAGACCATCCGGTTGAACCAGATTTCATTATTAAGTCACCTTTCTTAACTGTTTGTCCAGTTTTTGCGATTAGTTCTGAGCCATGGCCATATAAAGTTGTTATTCCACCTCCATGGTCAATCACTATCATATTTCCATATGACGTTGAATATGTTGCTTGTATAACTACTCCATCATTTGATGCTATTACATAACTTCCTGTAGGCATTGCTATATCTGTACCTGTATGCACTCTATTTACTTTAATCACTGGATGAAATCTCATTCCAAATTTAGATGTTATGGTTGAATATCCTGGTGCTGGCCAAATAAATTCTCCTCCTACAAAGTCTTCTCCAATATTTAATGTTGTAAGCACAGTTATTTGTGCATCTAAGTTATCTAGTTCTGTTTGATATTTATCTATTTTTTCTTGCATAGCTTTTTCATCATCTGAAAGCTTTGCAATGTAACTATTCCTAATTATTTTAGAGTTTTCTAATGAGATTGTAGTTTTTTCTTTATTTTTCTTTAATATTTCTAGATTTTCTTTTCTTTCTGTTAATGATTGTTGTATAGTTTCAATTTGTGTTTTCTGTCTTTCTATATTTTCTAATAAATCATTATCATATTTTGCTATTTGTCCTACTAAATAATAGTTAGAGATAAACTCTGATAAACTATTAGATTTTAATAGCACATCTATATAATAAATATCTCCTGCTTCATATAGTGATAATATTCTATTTTCTAATGTCTTCTTTTGAATAGTATAATTTTCTTCTATTATATTTAATTTTGTAGTTACTTCCTTAATTTCTTTTTCTATTTTACTTAAATTTTCTTCTAATGAAGATATTTCACTTTCATATGTACTAATTTTTGAATTTAAATTATTTAATTGTTCAAGATTTTGTGTAAGTTCGATTTGTATATTTTCTACCTGTTCATTTGATTCAGTTATTTGTTCTTGCAACTGATTTTTTTGATTTTGTAAATCATTTAAATTTTCTGCTCCAACTATGCTACTAAATGATATTAAAAGTATCATTATAAATGCTAAAATTATTAGGCTTATCTTTTTATTCATTTTTAGTCACCTACTTAAACTTCAAGGTACTTTTTCATAGATATTGAACTACCAACTATACCTATTCCAACTCCTAATAACATATATACTAATACTATTTGTCCAAGCATATCCCCAAAACTCAATAAATTTATAGATAATCGTTGCCATGTGTTAGATTGTGAAAGCTGTGTAGCAATATAATTATATCCACCACCTACAATCAAAATTGATATTATTCCAGATAGTAATCCAATTATTATACCTTCAATAATAAATGGAGTTCTTATAAATCCATTTGTTGCTCCAACATATTTCATTATAGATATTTCTTTTCTTCTTGCATGAACAGTAAGTTTTATTGTATTAGATATAATAAATAATGATATTAAAATCAATATTACAAACATACCAAATGTTACAAATTGTATTGTATTACCTATATTAGATAGAGTTTCTATTGTATCACTTTTATTTTGTATTTCTTTTACATTTTCTAATTTACTTATTGCCTCATAAACTTGATTATTTAAAGATAAATCTGTTAATGTTATTACATATGAAACTTCAAATGCTTCTATATCAAATCCATCCATTGCTTTCGAGTTCTTTCCAAGCCTTTTCTTCATTGTATTATATCCTTCTTCTTTTGATATAAAAGTTGTAGTGTTAATTCCCTCTATTTTACTTAAATCTTCTTTTAGTTTTTCTATTTGATCTTCTGTTGCCTCTGGATACATAAATATCTGCATTCCTTGCTCTTTCTCTAAGCCATCTACTGCATTATTTAAATTTCTACCTATTGTAAAGAAAAGTCCAAAAATAAGCATTGTAGCACACATAACTCCTAAGCAAGAAAATGTAGACTTTTTATTTTTAAATACATTTCTAAAACCTTCTGATAAAAAATATCCTATAACATTATATTTCACTTATTATACCCACCTTTTCTATCATCTCTTACAATTACGCCTTTATCTATTTCAATAACTCTTTTTTTCATTTGGTCTACTATGTCTTTTGCATGTGTTGCAATAACTACTGTTGTACCTCTTAAATTAATTTCATTTAGTAAATTCATGATGTCCCATGCAGTTTCTGGATCCAAGTTTCCAGTTGGCTCATCTGCAATTATCATTGATGGATTATTAACTAAGGCTCTTGCTAAAGCTACTCTTTGTTGTTCTCCACCTGATAGCTCATTTGGATATACTTTTGCTTTTCCACTTAATCCTACTAATGAAAGTACCATTGGAACTTGTCTTCTTATATGTTTTGGTGTAGCTTTTACTATGTTCATTGCAAAAGCTACATTCTCATAAACTGTTTTATCTGATAACAATCTAAAATCCTGAAAAACTACCCCCATACTTCTTCTTAAATATGGAACTCTTTTAGGTTTTAAAAAAGTAGTATCCTTGCCATTTATAATTATATTCCCTGATGTTGGTTCTTCTTCTTTTAGTATTAATTTTATAAGTGTTGATTTTCCAGAACCTGAAGCTCCTACTAAAAATGCAAATTCTCCTTTTTCTATTTTAAAATTTGCATTATTTACAGCTTCAGTTCCTGTGCTATATGTTTTATATACATTTTTAAACTCTATCATGAAATTACCTCAATTTTTTATTAAATTATATAGTTTATTATAATAATAATATATAATAATTGCAATAGAATTCTTCTAAATATCATGTAAATTTAATATTCTTGTAATATTATGAAATATTTTTGGATTTATACTATAAAATTACATTAATTTAGTTGTATCTATATATAAAAATATATGGACTGTTATAATTTATTTAATCATAAAAACGGTCCTTATAAATTATAAATACTTCTTAATCTTTTATTTTAAATTAACTATTTTCTACCATTTTTACTATATTGTCATGTGTTAATTTAAAATATTTTAATAATTCTTTTGCTGATGCAGATGTACCAAATCTATCTTTTATACCCATTCTAATAAGTCTTGTTGGATAATTTTCTGTTAGTACCTCAGAAATAGCAGTTCCGCAAACCTCCAATTATATTATGGTCTTCAATTGATATTAGTTTTTTAGTTTCTTTTGCACATTTTATAATTAATTCTTCATCTATAGGTTTTATTGTATGGATGTCAATCACTCTTATATTAATGCCTTTTTTTTCTAATTCTTCTTTAGCTTTAATTGCCTCTGAAACAGTTACACCCGTTGCAAATATAGTGGCATCTGTTCCTTCTCCTATTTGAATTCCTTTTCCAAATTCAAATTTTTGTGTTTCATCATATATTAAAGGAGTTGCATATCTGCATAATCTTAAGTATACAGGTTCTTTTATTTTAGAAATTTCTTCTACTGCCCATTTTGTTTGTAAATCATCAGATGTACACATAACCACCATATTAGGCATTCCTCTCATTATTCCTAAATCTTCAATCATTTGGTGTGTTGCACCATCTTCGCCTACTGTAACTCCTGCATGTGAAGCACATATTTTTACATTTAGATTTGGATATGCTATGCTATTTCTTATTTGATCATATGTTCTTCCACATGCAAACATTGCAAAAGAACTAGCAAATGGAATTTTTTCAAATGTAGCAAGTCCTGCCGCTGTAGACATCATATCTTGCTCTGATATTCCCATATCAAAAAATCTTTCTGGAAATTTTTTAGCAAATATTGATGTTTTTGTTGCCCCTGATAGGTCGGCATCTAAAACTACTATATCTTTATTTTTTTCTCCTAATTCAGCTAATTTTTCTCCATAACTTTGTCTTGTTGCCTTAGTAATTTCTAAATTCATACAATTGCCTCCTCCTTATACCAATCATTTATAATTTCTTCTGGAATTTTTAGATTTCCTTTACCCACTCCTAATTCAACAGAAGGCCTTTTAGTTCCATGGAAATCTGTTCCACCACTTATATATAAATTGCTTTTTTTGCAGAATTCCAATAATTCCTTTGTTTGATCTGCTGTAAAATTGCTATAATAACATTCTATCCCATCTAAATTACTATCTTTTATTAACTGTTTTATATATTCAATTTTATTATCTACCCATTTATATTCATGTACATGAGCTAGGAATGCTACTCCTCCTGCTATATGTACCTCTTCAACAGTTTTAGCTGGTGATGGATAATCATCTTTTTTATCTAAAAAAAACATATTGTTTCTATTATATACATAGTCCTTTTTAAAATTGCTAAAGTCTTCCCATAAATCTTTTGGTACTTTTGCTTCATTTTCTGGATGTTTTTTAAGTTCATTATAAAAAACCACACTTCCCCAGTCTTTATCTGGATCCCATTGTATTGTATCAATTGGATCTAAAATTAAATTATAGCCTTTAGCTTGCTTATAAAAATGTTTTAGATTTTTTGTTTCTAATACTCTATGAGTTTTTTCTTTATAGGTTTTATCTAAATAGTCATTAAATTTATCTATATCAATATTATAAGCTAAAATATCTATTACTCTGTCTTTGTAATAGTTTTTAAGTTCAACTCCTGGTATGATTTTACCAGAATAATAATCTTTTATGTTAATTTCCCTTAATTCGCCATAGCCATTTACACTTTCATGATCTGTTATAGATATATATGATAATTTTTGTTTTTCTGCTCTTTTTAATACTTCTACTACACTTTCTGATCCATCTGAATTATTAGTATGTATGTGCAAATCAATCATTATTATTTCTCCTATTCCTATAATTTTTATATAAATATATAAATTGTTGTTTGTAAAATATCAATTGATTTCTAGAAAAGGTTATATTTATTTGTTTCTCAGTTACGCGATCCAGCTTTCGTTACATGAAACTGTTGTTGCTTTAGCAACTTACAGGTTCAGTAACGGAATTCGCGTTGGAAACAAATAAATAAACCTTTTCTAGAGAACAATTAATTAAATAAAATTACAATTTATTTACATAGTTTTAATTTAGTTCCTCCATTGCTAATTTATATTCTTCGTCTTTTGGTGCTTTTCCATGCCAATCTGCTACATTTTCCATAAATGAAACACCTTTTCCCTTTATAGTTTTTGCAATTATTGCTGTAGGTTTTCCTTTTACAGTTTTAGCTTTATTTAATGCATTTATTATTTGATTCATATCATGTCCATCTATATTTATTACTTCAAATCCAAAACTTCTAAACTTTTCATCTATAGGATAAATGCTCATTACTTCATCAACTTTTCCGTCTATTTGCAAATTATTATTATCAACTATTAAGCATAAATTATCTAATTTATAATGACTAGAAGTCATTGCTGCTTCCCATATTTGTCCTTCTTGCAATTCACCGTCTCCACATATACAATAAACTCTAATGCCTTCATGATTTAATTTAGATGCAAGTGCCATACCATTTGCAACAGATAAGCCTTGTCCGAAGTGATCCTGTTGACATATCTATTCCTGGTATGCTTTTCATATCTGGATGTCCTTGTAACATTCCATCCAGTTTTCTTAATTTTTTCAATTCTTCTCTATCGAAATATCCCTTTTCTGCCAAAACACTATATAATGCAGGTGCAACATGTCCTTTTGATAATATTAATCTATCTCTGGAATTAGATTTAGGATTTTTTTCATCTATATTCATTTGGTTAAAGTAAAGTACTGTTAGTATATCTGCTATAGATAATGAACCTCCTGGGTGTCCAGATTTTGCATTATATACTCCCTCTATAATTCCAATTCTTACTCTTTTGGCTATTTGCTCTAATTCCTTTATGTCAGTAACCTTCAACAAACTCACTCCTTTTCACATTTACTATTGTATACCATAACTAAATTAATTTCTACATTTTTATTAAAAAAAGAACAGATTTAATCTGTTCTTTAATATTAGTTTTGTGTATATGGTAATACAGCTATATGTCTTGCTCTTTTTATAGCTTGTGTAATATCTCTTTGATGTTTTGCACAAGCACCTGTTGCTCTTCTTGGTAATATTTTACCTTTTTCATTTATAAATTTCTTTAATTGATCTGCATTTTTATAATCTAATACAAAATCTTTATTACTACACATTACACA
>CANRDJ010000030.1 GCA_947629355.1 uncultured Clostridia bacterium | reverse complement strand
ATTGGAAGCCAATGATAATTAGAACAAACGAATTCTCCATATTTAGTTGTATCTTCTTTTTTTGGAAATTTTTTATCTTTTTGCATATAATCACCTCTATTTGTATTATTAGTCTATTTAAAATTAATTATACAAATTGTAATTTATTTAATTAAGTGTTCTCTAGAAAAGGTTTATTTATTTGTTTCCAACGCGAATTCCGTTACTGAACCTGTAAGTTGCTAAAGCAACAACAGTTTCATGTAACGAAAGCTGGATCGCGTAACTGAGAAACAAATAAATAAACCTTTTCTAGAAATCAATTGATATTTTACAAACAACAATTTATCTTATAGTTTTATAATCAAAAAAATTGTATCTATTAATTAAGATACAATTTTTAATATGTTTTATTTTTATTTTATAGTTTTCTAAATACTCCGGCCCACTACTCCAAGTATTTTACAATCTGGTACTATTATTGGATCCATTGAACTATTTTGTGGTTGTAATCTTATATGGTCACTTTCTTTATAAAAAGTTTTAACTGTTGCTTCATCTTCTATTAATGCTACTACTATTTCTCCGTTTCTTGCTGTGTTTTGTCTTTTTACTAATATGTAATCTCCATCTAGAATTCCTGCTTCTATCATACTTTCTCCACGTACTGTAAGCATAAAGCTTTCACTATTTCCTACAAAATCTATTGGAATAGGAAAAGTATCTGTTATATTTTCTACTGCAAGTATTGGTGCTCCTGCTGTAATTTTACCTATTACTGGTACATCTACTAATTCTTTTCCATTATATACTGGTTTAGGACTAGCCTGTCCATTATCTGCAAGACCACCTTTTAATAATTTTAAAGTTCTTCCTTTTTGATCTTCTTTTTTAATATATCCTTTTTTTGCAAGTTTTGCTAAATAACCATGCACTGTTGCTGTCGAACTTAACCCTACAGCTTTTCCAATTTCTCTTACTGATGGTGGATATCCTTTATCTTTTATTTGTTTTTCTATAAATTTAAGTATTGCTCTTTCTCTCTTGTTTAAGTCAATCATTTCCTCATTTTTCAATATAATCACTCCCGAAAATATATTTGTTTATATATTATCACACAAACAAACGAATGTCAAACAAAAGTTTTGTTTTTTATTAACTTTTTTAATCAAACCATTCCATTTCCCAATCAATGAATTTTACTGTGTCTCCTTCTTTTACGCCCATCCTTTTTAATCTTTCTTCTACTCCTAAAAATCTTATACTTTTTTGAAAATAATATAATGATTCGTTGTCTTCTAAATTAGCTCTTGCCATTATTTTTTCAATTGCAGGACCATCCACTATATAGATTCCATTTTCTTTTCTTACATCAAATCCTTGCTCTTCTTCTTTTAATGTATAGACTACTTTTTCTTCCGTTTCTTCTAATTCTTCTTTAGGAAGAGTTTTTAATATTTTAGAAACATATGCAAATAATTCTTTTAATCCTTCTCCTGTTACAGCAGATATTTTAAATATTTCTAAATTCTTTTCTTTTGCAAGTTTTGCTAAATTATTATATAAACTTTCATCTTGCATACTGTCTATTTTATTTGCAACAATTATTTGTTTTCTTTTACTTAGTTTTTCACTATATTTCTTTAGTTCTTTATTTATAATTTTAAAATCTTCTACTGGATTTCTTCCTTCTGATCCTGATACGTCTATTACATGAAGAAGAAGTCTTGTTCTTTCTATATGCCTTAAAAATCTTAATCCTAAACCTATACCTTCACTTGCTCCTTCAATTATTCCTGGAATATCTGCAATTACAAAGCTATCTCCATATTCTGTTTTTACAACACCTAAATTTGGCTCTAGTGTTGTGAAATGATAATCTGCAATTTTTGGTCTTGCAGATGTTACTACTGAAAGAATAGTAGATTTACCTACACTTGGAAAGCCTATTAATCCTACATCTGCTAAAAGTTTTAATTCAAGTATAACTTCTTTTTCTATTCCCTTTTCTCCATCTTGCGAAAATCTTGGAGCTTGTCTTGTTGATGTTGCAAAATGTGAGTTTCCTTTTCCTCCTCGTCCTCCTGGAAGAATTAGCTCCACTTGTCCTTCTTTTGATAAGTCTGCTATTAGTTTTCCAGTCTCACTATCTCTTACAACTGTACCTCTTGGAACTTTTATATATAAATCCTCGCCAGATTTTCCGATAGCATCTATTTCCGCTACCATTTTGTCCGTTTTCAGCTTTATATTTTTTATTATATCTAAAATTAATTAATGTGTTAGAATCTGGATCTACTACGAAATATATGTCTCCACCTTTTCCGCCATCTCCTCCGTCTGGTCCACCTGCTGCTACATATTTTTCTCTTCTAAAACTAACTGCTCCGTTTCCACCGTTCCCAGATTTAATTATAATTCTTGTATAATCAACAAACATTCTATTCTCCTATAAAATTCCAATTTTTTGTTTCACATCGTCTAATGTTTTAGATGCTAATTTCCTTGCATTTTCTGCACCTTTTGTGTATATTTCTTCTAAGTATTCTTTGTTATTTAATATTTCTTTATACTTTTCTTGAATTGGTTTTAATTTATCAATAACAGAGTTTGCAACTGCCATTTTAAAGTCTCCATATCCTTTACCATCAAATTCACTTTCAATTTCAACCATTGCTTTATCAGTAATTGATGAATATATTTGCATTAAATTACTTACACCAGGTTTATTTACTGGGTCAAATTTTACTTTATTTTCTGAATCTGTTACTGCTTTTTTAAATTTTTTAAGTATTACTTCTGGTTCATCTTCTAAAAAGATTACATCATTTAAATTTGTAGCACTTTTACTCATTTTTCCCTCTGGATTTTGAAGTCCCATAATTCTTGCACTTTCTTTTCTAACATATGCATCTGGTATAACAAAAGTTTTACCATAAAGTTTATTAAATCTTTCTGCTATATCTCTTGTTATTTCTAAATGCTGTCTTTGATCCTCTCCAACAGGTACTAAGTCTGCTTGATATAGCAGTATATCTGCTGCCATTAATACTGGATATGTAAATAATCCTGCATTTATATTATCTGCATGCTTTGTAGATTTATCCTTAAATTGAGTCATTCTTGATAGTTCTCCCATATATGTATAACAGTCTAATATCCATCCAAGTTCTGCATGCTCTTTTACTTGTGATTGTATAAATATCGTATTTTTATCTGGATCAAGACCTGCTGCAATATATATTGCTAATATTTTAAGTGTATTATTTTTTAATTCCTCTGGGTTGTTTCTAACAGTAAGAGAGTGCAAATTTGCAATCATATAATAACAATCATATTCTTCTTGCATTTTTACCCAATTGTCTAATGCTCCTAAGTAATTTCCAAGTGTTAATTTTCCAGTTGCTTGTATGCCACTTAATATTATTTTTTTGCTCATAGTCTTCCTCCTTTCAAAATTTGCCAAAAGCAAATTTTGTACTTTCACTATTTTATTTATTATATATTATTTTAATTCTATTTACAATATAAATATTTTATTGAATTAAATGTAAAATATTTATATTTTGTCTTTTAGTATGGTATAATTGATTTGCCTTTCACCAAAGGGTAGAAAGGAGGCTACATATAGTATGCGAAACCTATTAAAATTGCTAGTACTTGTTATTGTATATATAGTTATAAACGATAGACTAGTAATAAGCAAAAATACTAGGAACGGTAATTCCTAGTATTTTTATTGCATACATATTTTTGCGAAACCTATGCAATATTGCTAATATTATTATACAACTCTTATTTATAATTATCAATATTTTCTAAATTTTATTTACTTTCTACTGGATAAACACTTACTTGTTTTTTGTCTTTTCCTCTTCTTTCGAACTTAACTGTTCCATCTACTATTGCATATAAAGTGTCATCACTACCTTTATTTACATTAACACCTGGATGTACTTTTGTTCCTCTTTGTCTTACTAATATATTACCTGCTAAAACGAACTGTCCATCAGCCCTTTTTACACCTAAACGTTTTGATTCACTATCTCTTCCGTTTTTAACACTACCTTGCCCTTTTTTATGTGCCATTTATAATTCACTCCCTTCGAACCTTAAATTATCTATAGTTTTTTTATTAATTTTGTTTATGCATTAGCTTTTTCTTCTTTTTTTGCTGTTGCTGTTTTCTTTGTTGTTGATTTAGCTGTTGTTGATTTAGCTGTTGTTGATTTAGTTGTTGTTTTTGTTGTAGTTTTTTTTGTAGCAGTTGTTTCTTTCTTTGTAGCTGACTTTTTAGCTACTGGTTTTGCTTCTGCTGTTTCTTCTTTTTCAGCTGTAACCTTTGTTCCTACTGTTTTAATAGATGTTATTTCAACCTTTGTATATGGTTGTCTATGACCTTGTTTCTTTCTTTCATTCTTTTTAGGTTTCATTTTAAAAACGATAATTTTTTTACCTTTTCCATGTGCTACTACTTTTCCTTCTACTTTAACACCTTTTACATAAGGATTTCCAACTTGTACTTTTCCATTATCAGATACTAATATTACTTTATCAAAAGTAACTTTTTTTCCTTCTTCTGCATCTAATTTTTCGAAAAATACTAAATCTTTTTCTTCTACTTTGTATTGCTTTCCACAAGCTTCAATTAATGCGTACATCTTTTTGTGACCTCCGTTTTTCTAATACTCGCTAAGATTAAATTTAGGTAGTTACTATATTGTAACTTTTAGAACCTAACTTATGCGGCTTACAGATGAATATTTTACCATAGTTTATAACGTTTGTCAAACACTTTTTAGAAATATTCGACCAAATTTAATTTATAAATATTTTGTCGAAGTTTAGTACATGATTTTTGTTGAAATTTGTATTTCTTTATATTAATATTTCTTTAGTTTATTATATTTAGGAGGCATAATATATGAATTATAGTAGTTTAAAAAATTTGGAAAGTACTAATAAAACAACATTATTATCAATGTTTAGTGGAATATTATCAAATGTAAAAAACATATCTTTTAGAAAATCAACATGTTTGATAAAAGATTTTCCTACCGTTTGTGAATTAAGCTATAGATCATATCAAAATACAGAAAAGAAAAAAATATCTAACACTAATATGCATCCTATTATTCCTACTCGAGGAGAAATATACAACGCATTTATTACAGAAGGTGTTGGAAAAGAATTGTCTGGAAATCATCTTGTAATAATAATACAAAATCGAAATTCTAATATTTACTCTGATAAAGTTACTATTGTTCCTATTGAAGGTGATGGGCAAAAAATTAAAAGTAATTATCAGACAAAACTTACAAATAATGATTTATGTCTTGGAAAAATTGACAAAGATCCTTCAAGAATAATCTTTTCTGATATAATGTCTATTGACAAAGCTAGACTTGGAAGAAAAATTGGAAAATTATCTAATGAAAAAATGGAAAGATTAAATTTATTATTGAAAAAACACCTAAATTTATAAAAATATAGTAAAACTGTTGACTTTTTTTAGAAATGCTGATAATATATAAGTTATAAACAGTTAATTATTATGTTAATTTATCAGTCTATTCATTTAGACTTTGGCTTTATATTAAGCTTTTCTGAACTATATGAGCAAATCATATAGTTCTTTTTTCTTGTGAATATTTCTTGTTTTTTTTCATACAATACTAATATCAGTTCATTAATTTGAACTTTGGTCTGCAGACTTTTAAAGAGACTACTTGAATGTAGTCTCTTTTTATAATCAGAAAAATTTATATAAATCTATTTCAATTTCATTGAAAGTAATTTTGATATTCCGTTTTCTTCCATTGTTATTCCATATACTGTATCTGCTGCTTCCATTGTTCCTTTTCTATGTGTTATTACTAAAAATTGAGTATTTTTTGTGAATTTCTTTAAGTAATCTGCAAATCTATATACATTTACATCATCTAATGCCGCTTCTATTTCATCTAGCACACAGAAAGGTGCTGGATTTATTTTTAATATTGCAAACAGTAAGGCAATTGCTGTAAATGCTTTTTCTCCTCCTGATAAAAGATTCATGTTTTGCAACTTTTTACCTGGTGGTTGTGCTTCTATTTCTATTCCACATTCTAATATGTTTTCTTCATCTGTTAATTTTAATTCTGCTTTTCCTCCACCAAATAGCTCTTTGAAAACTTCTCCAAAATTTTTGTTAATTACTTTAAATTGCTTTTCAAATTGTTCTTTCATTATTTTAGTCATATCTTGTATTACTTTTTTTAATTTAGCACTTGAATCCTCTAAATCTAATCTTTGCTCGCACATAAAATCATATCTTTCTTTTGTCTGTTTATATTCTTCAATAGAATCAATATTTATGCTTCCCAAAGCTTTTATCTGATCTCTTAAATGTTTTACTTTCTTTGTAGTTTCATTAATATTTTCAGGTTTTTTATATTCATCACTTACATTGTTTGGTGTAATTTCATAATCTTCCCACATTTTATTTATAATTTGTTCTAATTCATATTCTATTTTAGATTTTTTAACTTCTTGTTTTGTTATTTGTGCTTTTAAATTCTCTATTATTCCAAACTGTGTTGTTATTTCTTCTTCTGTTTTTGTAAGTTCCTCATTTTTAGTAACTCTTTCTTGTTTTAAACTATCTACTTTATCTCCACTTGTTGCTACATCTTGTTTCATTTGTTCTATCTGTTCATTAAAACTTACAATTTGCTCTTCTAACATTTTATTATCTTCTAATATTTTTTCTCTTAATAATGTTTTATTTTCTATGCTAGATTTATTATTTTGTATGTCTTGTTCTATTCTTTGAACTAGTTCATCAATTGATGTACTACTTTCGTCAAATGAACTAACAGATATTTTTAAATTAGTAATATCAAAATTTAAATCATCTATATATTTTTGATCATCTTTGTTGTTTTCACTAAATGCCTTTATTTCTAAAGAAAGGCTTTCAACTTCTTTTTCTAGTTCTGCTATTTCTTTTTCCAACTCTGCTTTTAGATTTAAACTTTCTTTTTTAGCTTCTTCTATTTCAGTTTGTTCTTTTCTTAAAGAGGCAAGTTTATTTTCTAATCTTGTAATATTATCCTCTACAGCTACAACTTTTTGTTTTTCTGTTGCATATACAATCTCTGTATCTTGCATTATATGTTCTAGCCCTATTACTTCCTCTATAACATCTTCATTAGATTTCTCATATTCTTGTTTTTCTTCTTCTAATTCCTCTATTTTTTTATTTAATTTTTTTATATCTTTTTCTAATTCTTGTATCCCGAGTAGTTCTTCCAATAATATTGTTAAACTTAGTTGTTGCTGAACCACCTGTAATTGCACCGCTTGGATTTATTACATCACCTTTTAATGTAACTATTCTAAATGAATATCTATTTTGTCTTGCAAGTATTATTGCTGTTTCCATAGTGTCGACAATTACAGTTCTTCCAAGTAAATTTAATATTATTGATTCATATTTTTTATTTACTTTTACTAAATCTGATGCAATTCCTATTACTCCACCTAAATTGTTTTTTATTAATCTATCAACTTTTTTACCTTTTACTGATGCAATCGGCAAAAATGATGCTCTTCCTAAATTATTTTTTCTTAAATGCTCTATTAATTTTTTTGCATCTTCTTCTGTATCTGTAACTATGTTTTGAAGAGTTTGTCCTAAGGTCATTTCTATTGCAGTTTCGTATTCTTTTGGTACTGATATAATATTTGCTAAAACTCCATGCATACCTTTTTTTAAATTTGAGTCTTTGTCACAATCTAATAAAAGGGATTTTACACTTCTTATGTATCCTTCTTTTTCTTTTTCCATATCACTTAAGAATTTTAATTTTGAATCTTTAACTCTTACTTCGCTTGATAATGCATTTATTTTATCTTGATATTCTTTTAATTTTGAAATGCTTTGCTCCTTTTTTTCATTTATCTCTTCAAGTTTTTTGCTTGCATCATTTCTTTTTGCTTCTATTTCATAAAAAGTTTTCGAGATTTCATCCTTTTCTAATCTCTTTTGATCTAGTTCTGAAATAGTATTAGATATCTCATTTTTTACAGTTTTTTCTCTTTTTTCTAAGTTCTCATAATTTACTTCTTGAGTATTAATTAATGTAGCTTTTTCGTATTTTAAATCTGTATTTTCCTCTACTTTTTTCTTCTTTTCTTCTATTTTCTTTTCTTCTGCAGATAATTTTGTGCTTATTTCTTCTAGCTCTTTTTCTTTTTGCTCTAACTCTTTAGCAAACTTTTCTCTGTTTGAAGATAAGTTTGTTTTCTTTTCTAACCTTTGTTTTTTCTCTTCTTCTAATTCTGAAATCCTTAAATTTACTTCTTCTATTTCTTTTAAATATCTATCAAAATTCTCTCTGTTATTTGCAATTCTTTCGTTTGCGATGTTTATATCTGAATTAATTTTTTCTTGTTTTTCTCTCATTTCAAAGCTTAAATTTTGTGTTTCTTCTATTTTTAATGTTATTTCATCTATTGCTGACTTTAAGTTTTCTTTTAAAGTTTGCTTTTCTTGCATTTTTGCGTCTTCATCATTCTTTTGATTTGCGAAAACCTCTATATTTTTTGCAATTTCTGCAATTTTTTCTTTATAATTATCTATATTGTACAAAAATAACCCTATTTCTATTCCTTTTAATTCTTCTCTTAAATCTAAAAACTTCTTTGCTTTTTCTGACTGCTTCTTAAGTGGTTCAATATTTGCTTCTATTTCTGATAATATATCATTTATTCTTAGAAGATTTAATTTAGTTTGTTCTAATTTCTTCTCAGAATCCGCTTTTCTTACTCTATACTTTACAATTCCTGCTGCTTCTTCAAAAATGGCACGTCTATCTTCTGATTTATTACTTAAAATTTCGTCTATTTTTCCTTGCCCTATAATTGAATATCCGTCTTTTCCTATACCTGTATCCATAAATAGTTCTAATACATCTTTTAATCTACAAGGTGTTTTATTTATATAATACCCAGATTCTCCACTTCTGTATATTCTTCTTGTAACTGTAACTTCTGAAAATTCTATTGGCAATTTTCCATCAGTATTATCTATAACAATAGAACTTTCAGCAAAGCCTAATGATTTTCTACTTTGAGTTCCTGCAAATATGATATCTTCTGATTTTGATCCTCTTAAAGATTTCATACTTTGCTCTCCAAGTACCCATCTAATACTATCAGATATATTACTTTTACCTGAACCATTTGGTCCAATAACTGAAGTTATACCTGGTCTAAATTCTAAAACCGTTTTATCTGCAAATGATTTAAATCCTTGTAATTCTAATCTCTTTAAATACATGTCTCCCACCTTCAAAGAAAATGAAAAGCTTGTCTTGCTTCTTTTTTTCAAAATTCAATATTATATATAATATATTAAAAAAAACTTTTTATCAACATTTTTTTGCAACTTGTTTATTTTTACAATAAAATAACACTTTAAATCTATTTCTAAATTTAAAGTGTTTAAATATTATTACTTTATTACTGTTTTATTTGCCATGTGTTTTCCACTTTGTCTTTAATTTGTATATCAGAGTTTAAAGAAATTACTGGACGCACAGAATAATCACAACCGTTGCTAGCAGCGTGCGATGCACATATCCATATTCCACCCACACTATTATCTTGCACTTTTCTCACATAGAAGTCACATCTATCGTCTTGAAGTTGTACACAACGTGATGCAACCCAATATGAATTTTTTATAAATATGTTTTGGTATCTGCTATCTATCCAGTTAGTTTCTTCCATATTTTTAGCCCAATATGTTTGAGTTACTTTTATACTGCTATTTGCTTGTTTTCCTGGTGTTTGCTTCATTGGTTGGTTGTTCTGCTCACTTAGCCCTAATTCTGTTCCTTGTACATTATCTACCCAAGCTGTTTTTTCTTTTGCAAGTATTTCTGGGTAATATTTATTATTTTTATATTCATTCGTTTCTCCGTATCTTATATTTTGTGAGTTTTTATATTGTGTATAATCATATTTAGCTGAATCTATTTTGCTTTCTATATCTTCTATTTTTAAGTTTTGAACTGTTCCAACACCTGGTATTGAATATAATGTATTACATATTTCATCTAGTAAATATACTGCATTATTATATCCATTATATCCATACAAATATACTTTTGATTTAGTTGGATTTTCACTTATTAATCTTAATTTTCCATTTTTTACATCTAATACTTTCCATTTTAAGTCTGTTTCTTGGCTTATTTGACTTTTTGAATTATACTCTGTTGTCACTCCATTAATTTTTGCTTCTTTTAATCCCGAATATTCTTGCAAGTCTTTAATAACTTGTGTATTTTCATTTACTGTTACTGGATTTGTTTGTAAAATATTTTCATAATTTACGTAGTCTCCTATTTTTATACCTGATTCTTTTTCTTCATATAATATATTTCCTTTTTCATCTTGTGTCCATTTAACATCTTTTACCATTCCATTTTCTATTATGAATAAATTCCCTTTTTCACTTTCATATGTTCCTTCTTTTTCTGAAAAACCTTCGGGTAAATTATCCTTTAATTTATCCAAATCTAAATTTCCTTGATTATTATATGAATCCCATACTGCAACTTGTAATTGTTCTTTGTCTATCTCTTTTTGTGTTTGTTTTGTAGCCTCTTTTGCTTTGCTAAATAATCCTCCTTGAAGAGATACGTTCACTGTTACTCCTACGAGGATTAACATTATAATTATTGTTATTATCAAGGCTATTAGGGTAATACCACTGGAGTTTTGAGGTAATATGTAGGAATTGAGATTTTGACATCTGTCTTCGAGGTGCGCACCTGGGTAAGCATCAATCCATACAGTTTTTCTATCAAATTTACCATAGTTTTTCTTTTTCTCTTTTTTTTCTAACATTTGTTTTCCTTTCGTTCTTTGGTTCTTTAATTCTTTAGTCTGTACTTTAATGTGCAAACAATCATTGTTCGTCTAACATCGCTTACATTGTATTATTGGTTCAATATAAAATACATCTTCTCATTAGTAATTCTTACAAGAAACAAAAAAGTTAATAGATATTATTTTATGATTGAATCCTATCTATATAATTTTAAATATTTATTATATTTTTAATTATATTTTATCTCCCTTTATTTGTCAATAAATTTATTTCTTTATTTATTTTATTATTTACATATTCTTTTTTTAATATTCAATATTATAAAAAAACTTTTTACCAACATTTTTTGCATTTTTTAAGAGAGTATCCCATCTTTAGAATACTCTCCTTAAAATAATTTTCTTTTATATCAATTTTATTGTCATTATTCTATAGCCTCTAATGGTAACCTATTTTGTTGATAAGATTCCATTAATGTTTGTTCTTGTTTACTTGCTCTTTCAGTTTCGTCTGCAGCTTGTCTAGCTGCTTCATATAAGCTATCTCGAGAATTCATTACCATAAATTGTACAAACATTTCATCTTTAAGTTTTTCTGCTAATAAATTCCCTAAGTTAGTAAATAAATTGGTTATTTGCTCTTGTGAAAGTGTGTTTATTACTAAATGATTTCCTTCTGTAAATTCCCCAGATTGTGGTGTTGCAGAAAAATTTGAAGTGTTATTTAAGCTAATCATGAAGCTTGCATCTTCACTTAATAATGAGTTCATTGCAAATATAGATATTTCAAATGAAATATTATTAGATGTATAATCTCCATTTCTATTAATATTCATATTAAAGTTTGATTGTTCTTCCCCATTTACTAGCTGTGTCATTATCCCCTCTATAGTCTCTTGCTCTGCAGAATTTTTTGTTCTTGTAATAGTTATTTTATTCTCATTCGTTCCAGAAATTGTCGTAGTTAAAAAATCATATTTTAAACTCATTCCTTTTGATGTTTTTTCTAAAGATATTTCCATTTTATTTGTTTCTTCTTCAGCAGGAAGTTTTACTGAAAATTTAACAGTATGTCTTCCTTGTTTATAAACAGCTAAAGTTAATATATCAACATTTTGTTCTTCAGCTATTTCTTGAGACATAGTATCTAAAATTTCTTGAACAGTATCTTGATAATTTTCAAATGTCATATCATCTTTTTTTATTAAATTAAATATTTGTTCATCATCTTTTACATTTTCTAATATTTGTTTGGATATTGATTGAATATCCTTTATATTTAGTTTTATCTTATATCCATCAGCTTCTATTGTGTCATCACCTAAGGAAATTTTTCCTTTTTCAATATTTGAATATTTTTCTTCAGGTATTGCTTGAATTGCAACATTTAAATATTTACCAAATATTTTTTTTAATTCTTCAATATTTGTATAATCACTTAGTTTTATATTTTCAATTTTATCTGGTATATTACTTGTATCTGGTACACCAAGTTTTGTAGCTAAATCTTTTAAATTATTATTTTCTACACCTACATATTGATTAACTACATTTTCAAAAAGTATTCCATATAAATCTTGATCTCTTAAATAATTCATTGATAATAATGTTTCATCATCTTTATTTATACTGATTTCGTAATTTGTTTTTTTATTTACTGGGTCAGTATATCCGTGAATATTTTATTGATTCACTAACAGCTTGTTCTCCTTGCGACATTTTAATGCTAAATTCTCCTTCATTACCATGTCCTTGTGTTTCTGTTCTTTTTAAATAATTGTTATATCCTTCTAAATTAATAAATTCTTTTAAATCAATTTGATCTGCATATTTTAAAAATAAGTCTTTATCTGATTTAAATATATCTGTTGCAAAATATAATATTGCAAATGTTACACATCCTATTAATAATATCGTTACTATTGTAATAATTACTATTTGAACCTTTTTCATATATATCTCCTCCTAAATCTTGTATTAATATTGTATCACATCATTTTTTTTATATCTACATTTTATATCACTTTTCTATCTATTTTTACATATTATATATTAAGCTTAATGCTAGAATAAAAGAAAGGGAATGATATTAATGGATTTTGAAAAAGATTTTTGTCCTGTAGTTAAAGTTGATGGATTTATTGAAAAGGGTAAACAATTTGACTTGGAAATTAATCTTCCAGAAGATAACAGAAACGTAATCTATGGTGTAATTAAAGATTGCTATAAAGATCCTGTTGAAAATGCTGTAGTAAAACTTATAGAAGTATGTTATGAGTATGGAAAAGAAGAAAGAAAACCTGTTTCACATACTTTTACAGATAAAGATGGAGAATTTGTTTTTGGACCACTTTGCCCAGATAAATCTTATGAAATTCAAGTATGGGTAGATAGAGTAAAACATGTTAAAATTTGTAAAGAGTGCAAACGTCAAGGTAAATGTTTAAAGGGTGTAAAATTAGAATGTGATAATAATCCATGCAAAGACGATTGCAAAGATAAATGTGATGATATGCCAAAATGTGAACCTAAATGTTGTAAATAATCTCACAAAAAAATCACGTATATAATTTACGTGATTTTTTTATGTTTTGCATATACTTAAAATGCTCCTAATTTTTTTGCTAATTGTTTTCCTCTCCTCATAATTCTTTTTTTATTCATCATTCCATCATTATACATCATTGCAACACCAGCTGCTACCATTGTTCCTATAATCATACCTTTAACAAATTTCATGAAACTTTTCCCCTTTCCTATTTATCTTTTTTTATTTATTATTTCTATTTATACTTTTTTTATTCTGTTTTATTAATGAATAAATTTCATATATTGTAATTAATATTAAAAAGATTCCAAAATATTTTTTTAAATAATTTACGTCCATATTAACTGATATTTTAGCTCCAATTATTGCACCAATAATTCCAGATATTGCAACTGGAATACCAATTTTCCAGTTTATTAATTTTTCTTTTATTGTTGTTATAATAGCTGTTATAGATGTAGGAACAAAAAATACTAAATTTGTAGCTTGTGATACATGTTGATCTATTCCCATAAAAACAGAAAGTATGAGAATAAGAATTGTTCCTCCTCCCATACCAGTTCCGCTTACTGTACCTGATATTATTCCTGTAAAAAATTCTAACATGTTTTTCCTCTTTGTTCCAAGAATTTTAAATAATCATTTTTATAGACACATATATTAAAAATACTATAAATATTATTTTTAAAACTTTATCTGATAATTTCTTTAATAACTTTGATCCTATAAATCCTCCTATAATCCCACCCATAGCACATTTTATGCCAATATTCCAATCTACATAGTTGTTGTTATAATAAAATAAGCCACTAGTTATAACCATAGGAAGAATCGCAAAAATAGATGTTGCTCTTGCCTCTGCTTCATTTAATTTAAATATATGAACAAAAGCAGGTACTACTATCATACCTCCACCTGCCGCAAATAATCCACTTATGAATCCAGCAATTATTCCTAAGCTAACCTTTTTAATCATCTTCACATTCTTTTAAACTTTTTTCTTTTTCACTTTTATATTTTTCAAACATTTCTTCAGCAAGTATTGTTAATTCTTTATCACATTTAAGCATTTGAAATATTATTTCTTTTCTTAATTCTTCACTTTCAATATTTTCTGCTTTATCTAAAAAAGTTTGCAATTCCTTTAAATATTTTTGGCCATTTGCCTTCCAATTCCTATTTTCTATCTTTTCCATATCTTTAGTTTTACTAAAATTTATTATTTTATACTTCTATTTTTATAAGAATAATAAATAAAGTAAAAAATGTAAGATAAAACATTAATTTTATAGTAAAAATAAAAGATGATATAATAAATAATATGTAAATAAAAAAGAGAGGTCTATATATAACAATAAATAAAAACATAATAAATATATAAGAAATATGACATAATTTTAAAGTTGCTATAACTATCAAAGAAAATCTTTAATAGTTATAATAACTAAACAAATCAATCCTAAACATTTTATGAAAAAACATATCTAAAAGCTTAATTTTAGTCCCTTTTATAATAACTCTTATAAAAATACAGAAATTTAAAATCTTCAGGGCATGTAAAGCTCTATATCATCTCACAAATTTATTGCACGATTAGTTAAGTGTTTCAGACTTTTTCTCATATTTAAATTTTATATGATAGAGTTAATTACTAGACATATGATATAAACATGTTTCTCACGACTCTGGGAAGAATTATACAAACTACTGTAAAAGTCAATATAAAATTGATAAAAAAATACAAAGTTAAATTGATAAAAAAATTCAATGTCCTTTTACCAGAAA
>CANRDJ010000029.1 GCA_947629355.1 uncultured Clostridia bacterium | reverse complement strand
TATACTGTTACCATATCTCTTGCTATATTTGTTGCTACTTCTATATCATTACTTGCTCCTGTTGAAATATCATTTAAAGCAATTTTTTCTGCTGCTCTACCACCAAGTAATGCAACTAATTTTTCTTCCATTTCTGTTCTAGATACATAGTATTTATCTTCATTTGTTTTATACATAGTATAACCGACCTGCAAGTCCTCTTGGTATAATAGATACTTCTTTTACATCAAATTGTGTTTCTAAAAATCTACTTACTATTGCATGACCTGCTTCATGGTATGCTGTAAGTTTTTTATCTTTATCTGAAATAACTCTACTATGTTTTTCAAGTCCAACAGTTACTTTTTTCACTGCATCGTCAATATCTTGCATTTGTATTTTTTTATGTTTTTTTATTGTAGCTATTATTGCCGCTTCATTAAGTACATTTGCTAGTTCTGCTCCTGTAAATCCTGCTGTATCGTTTGCAATAGATTCAAAGTCTATATCTCTTGCAAATTTTTTATCTTTTCCATGTATTTTAAGTATTGCTTCTCTTCCTTTTGCATCAGGTGAAGCAACTGTTATTTGCCTGTCAAATCTACCTGGTCTTAAAAGTGCTTTATCTAGCATCTCTGGCCTATTTGTTGCAGCAAGTACTATTACAGTTTCATTTGTATCAAATCCATCCATCTCAACTAATAATTGGTTTAATGTTTGGTTATTTTCACTTTCTGCTCCAGATGCACTTGTTCTTCTTGCTCCTATTGCATCTATTTCATCTATAAATATTATACAAGGAGATATTTTTTTTGCTTTTTCAAATAGTTTTCTTACTCTTGATGCTCCAAGTCCTGCAAACATTTCTATAAATTCTGATCCACTCATTGATATAAATGGAACTCCGGCCTCTCCTGCTATTGCTTTTGCAATTAATGTCTTACCTGTACCTGGTTTCCCACAAAGAAGAATTCCTCTTGGAATTTTTGCTCCCATTTCATGAAATTTCTTTGGTTCTTTTAAAAAATCTACTATTTCAATTAATTCATTTTTTTCTTCATCTAAACCTGCAACATCTTTAAATGTTATATGAGTATTTTGGCTTTTATCTGCATCATATACCTTTCCCTTATCTCCTAGTCCTTGCATTTTAAAAATAAGGATAAATAATATTACTATCATTATTGTTGGAAGTAGAGATAAAAGTGTTTCAGATATTTTTACAAGTACATTAGTTGGATTTTGGATTAATTCTATTTCATTCCCATTTTTTACTTGTTCCTGTATTAATTCTATAAATGCTTGTGTACTTGGAACTATTGTAGTCTTTTCTTTTTCTATATCTTTTATTTTTACTTTAGCGGTTGTGCTTCCAACTGACATTTCTATTTTTTCTACTTCTTTGTTATCAATTTTTTTAATTAGCTCTGTATATGCTAATTCATTTTCTTCTTTGTTTTCATATTTATTGTTTGTAAATATTAATACACCTATTATTACAGTAATACAAATTATAGCTACAACTGCCAATATTGCATAATATACTTTGTTTTTGTTTTTTTCTTTATCTTTCATTTTTCCTCCTTCAAAGCTTTTACAAGGTTTGATAGACAAACCTCGGCATACGATGTATTCCTCATAGCTAGAGGAATGTCCCTTATTACAAGGTTTGAGGGACAAACCTCGGCATACGATGTATTCCTCATAGCTAGAGGAATGTCCCTCGTTTTTAGGCTTCATTTCCTTCTGGTGTTCCACTTTCTTTATTTTCTTCTTTTTTCTTTTCTTTATTTTCTTTATCTTTTTTCTTATCCTTATCTTCTTTTGGTTCTTCTTTGTTTTCTTCTTTTTTGTTTTCTTCTACTATTTTATTTTGTTCTTCTATTATTTTTCCAACTTCCATTTGCTGTTTTATTAAATCTGACCTTATTATTAACATTGCTGTAAGAATATAAATATATGAAATTGCATTATATGCTATTTCAAAATATTTTATTGTAAATCCTGTAAATATATTTATAATAATGTATAACATATATAAAATAATCGAAAGTGTTAATGAATATACACTCAAATTAAATATAGATTTATATTTGATTTTTACATTAATTATTTTACTTAATATATATCCTACTACAGATAATAATAAAATGTCTAGTAAAAATTGAACTAAATATACAATATATAAATATACAAATGATATTACTGCAAAAATAGCATATATTTTTGTTATGTTATTTCCGTGACAAAAATTGCAATATAGTGTTTTTATTTACATTACTTAAATCATAAGTTTTACTTAATTGTTTATATGTTATAGTTTCAGAATTATCTGCATTTTTTATAACTATTTTATCTTTTAAAATTCCTATTACTCTTTCATAATCTCCAGATTCTTCTATATCGTTTAAATTTTCTTGATTATTATCTACTATAAATCCAAAGTATCCAATTTCATCACCTTTTACAATTTTTTTATTATCTCCTTCTAGTACCAAAACATCATTTTTAAAACTAAATTCTGGAAATTGATTTTGGAAATCTATTATTAATTTATTAGCTTCATTAATAACTTTCCATGTTAATGCAATTGTTATTATTAATGTAAATATAAGTACTAATTTTAAAACATATTTCATTGATAATGATGATCTTTCTTCTGAAAAATTTTTATATTCATCAAAATTTACTATTGCATTTTTTAATTTAGCAAAGAATTGCATTTTTTTTGTTTTCATTTATACATACTCCCTTCTAATTTTACCATCTACATGTAAAGGATTTACATCTAGGTATACAAAATCATTTACTTTTACATTAGAATCAGTTATATCTATTGCTAAATGGTACATTCCTACTTTACCAATTACATTATATTTTCTATCATTTATTGTCACTTTTAAATTAGATTTTATTAAAAAATTCTTAATACTATGAGATAGTGCTCTTAATTTATCTACAAATCTAAACATATCTGTTTTCATAGTTATATTATATCCATCCATATATCCTACTTGAATAATAGCTACTTTAGTTTCTTTTTTTGTTTTATAACTATTTAAATATCCAATATTGTATCCCTTTGGTACTGTTTTTATTTCTGTTATATTCGTTTTTAGGTTTCCTATTTTTTTTAGTCCAACATTATTTTCTGCATCTACCCTTCCTAAAAATGCTGATCCTATTCTCGCCCCATTCAAATGCATTTCAGGATAATTTAAAAATGCTGGTGAATTACATATGTGATAGTTGTTTATATTTATATCATTTAATTTTAGTGCTTCTATTACATTTATAAATCTATTGAATTGCTGTATTGTCCATCTGTCGTTTTTATAATATGCAAGTGAAAAATGTGAATACATCCCCTCTATTGATATATTTGAAAGTTTATTTATAGATTCTACAATTGTTTTTATATCATTATACAAAAATCCATATCTTCCAAATCCTGTGTCTATTTTTATATGTGCTCTTATTTTTTTACTTGTGTTCCTTGAGATTTCTTTAACTACATCTGTTGCGTGAGCAGACCCTATTGTTATTATAATATCATTTTCTATTAGAGTTTTTAAATCTTCTTTAATACTTGTAGAAGACATCATTAGTATATCTTCTTTTATTCCTGATTTTCTAAGTATAATTGCTTCTTCTACTGTTGCTACTGCTAAAGTATCAATCCCATTATCAATTAAAAATTTAGAATACTCTAGTAGCCCCAATCCATATCCATTTCCTTTTACAACGCCTATTAATTTATATTTTTTTCCATTATCATCAGGAATATCCAGTTTTGCTAAATCTTTTATTACTTTAATATTATGCCTTAAATCATTTTTATTAATAACTAATGACTTCATTATTTTATTTCCCCTTTTAGTTTTCTTACTATTCCTCTTGCTTTTTTAAATAGTTTTTCTGATATCTTATATAATTTATATACTACAGGTTTAAAGTTTAGATATATTTCTCCAATAAACTCAGTAAATTCGGCATTAAATCCTTTTTTAAATCTGTATAGCCCATATTGTGGATGTGACTCATCTACTACCCCTGATACACCTCTAAAATCATATATATCTTTACCTTGGTCAATTGCATATTTGATTCCTTCCCATTGTAATAAATAATTTGGCATTAAATTTCTATGCTCATTACTACTTGCTCCATATAGATACCATACCTTATTTCCATAATCAATATTAAATATTCCACTAATTGGTTTATCATCATAATATGCCATAAGTAATTTTGCATGCTTACCTAATTCATCATACATTTTTTCGAAATATGATAAAGGTCTTATAATAAAGTCATCTCTTTTACCTGTTATTTTCATTATTTCATGAAAATCTTTTAAGTCTTCCCTTGTTCCTTCTTTAACTACTACTCCTTTTTTAGTAGCTAATCTTACATTGTATCTTGTTTTTTGATGAAATGCTTTAAATATTTCATCTTCTGTTTTTCCTTTAATATCTAATCTAAATACATATCTTGGTTGTATTTCTTCATTAAAATTTTTTGCATCATCTTTTATTCCATATCCCAAATTAGTAACTATTTCTCTAAATTCTTTATCATCACTTTTTATATCAGGCTCAATTTTTAAAACAAATGCCTTATATTTTTTTGCAAGTTCTTTAAGTCCATCAGTAAGCTGTTTTAATACTTCTTTATTATGTATGTCGCATACTGGACCCCTTGAAGAATACATTATATTACCAAAAATAGGTATCTTTCTAATTAATACACTAATTGAACCTACTATATCTCCATTTTTGTCTTCTGCTAAAACTATTTCATTTTTCCAAGCCTCTTTTACCTTTCCCCATTCCACAGATTGTTGGAAGTTACATCTATCATGTTTACCTAGAAACTCATTATATTTTTCTATATTGTTTTCATTTACTAATTTCATTCTATTCCTCCATTATTTTGGACGAGCAATACTCGCTCCTAACTATTTTATACTAGTTTGTCCATTTTTACAATAGATATATAGATAAAAAATAGGATTTTGGAAAATGCCCAAAATCCTACAAATCCATTTCTAATTTTATGCCTCTTGATTTATATTGTGTGTATTTTACTTTCGCCATATCAAATAGTTTTTTAGATACTTTTACGCTATCAGTATCCTTATATTTATCACTTTTGTATATTACTTCCTTTATTCCTGATTGTATTATTGCCTTTGCACACTCATTACATGGAAATAATGCTACATATATTTTGCTTCCTTTAAGTGATGTCCCTGTATAATTTAAAATTGCATTTAGCTCTGCATGACATACATATGGATACTTGGTATCTGCAAAATCTCCTTCTCTTTCCCATGATATCTCATCATCTGAGCATCCAATTGGAAACCCATTGTATCCAATTGATAATATTTTGTTATCTTCACTTACAATGCATGCACCTACTTGCGAATTTGGATCCTTACTCCTCTGAGCTGATAATAATGATATTCCCATAAAGTATTCATCCCAGTTTATATATCCTTCTCTTTTTGGCATACTCATTCCTCCAATAAGTTGTAATTTGTCTAAATAGAATTTAGAATCCGGCTTATAAATTCAATAGAAATTATAATAGATGTTAAGCCATTTTTCTGGGTTCCGGCATTCTCTTCGAAGGACTTCTACCGGAAGATAAAATGGTTAACATATATTATATTTCTATTGAAATAATTTTAAACGAATTACAATTTTTCTATTTGCATTCCTTCTTTTGTGTCTTTTACAATATATCCTTTTTCTTTTAATTCGTCTCTTATTTGATCTGATAATGACCAGTCTTTATTTTCTCTTGCTTGTTTTCTTTTTTCTAATAATTGGTTTATTTCATCAGGTATTTCTAGATTTTTTTGTTCATTTTCTTTTTGTATATCTACACCTAAAACTCTATCAAAATCTAATAGTAAGTCTGCTAACTGTTTTGATTTATTTGAACTCTTTACCACATCCCAAACTACACTCATTGCAACTGGCATATTTAAGTCATCATTTATCGCTTTTTGGAATTTTGTTTTGTATTCTTGAATTATACTTTCATCTATTTTACTATTTCCTTCGCTATGTTTCTTGTAGCCTTCTCTTAATCTATTTAATGAATTTTGATTGTTTTTTAGTGCATCCCAAGTAAAATTTAATTTATTTCTGTAGTGCGAAGTAAAACACATCATCTTAAATGCTAGTGGATCGTATCCTTTATCTATTATATCTTGAACAAGATATACATTACCCAAACTCTTTGACATTTTTCCACCATTTATTAATAAAAACTCACAATGCATCCAAAATCTTGCAGGAATCTCCCCTGTGCATCCTTTGCTTTGTGCTATCTCATTTTCATGGTGTGTTGGAACTAAGTCTATTCCTCCTGTATGTATATCAAATACTTTACCTAAATATTTGTTACTCATTGTAGAACATTCTATATGCCATCCTGGATAGCATAATCCCCATGGGCTTTCCCATTTCATAATATGATTTTCTGGAGCCTTTATCCATAAAGCAAAATCATATGGGTTTCTTTTTTCTTCATCTATTTCTACTCTAGCACCTGCTTTTTGGTTTCTTAAATCTATACCTGAGAGTAGTCCATATGTATCCAATTTTGATACATCAAAATATATTGCAGTAGATGTTTCGTATGCGTATCCATTATCTAATAATTTTTGAACAAATTCTTCCATTTCTTTTATATGATCAGTTGCTTTGCATATTATTTCTGGTCTATCTATATTTAATCTATCAAAATCTTTTAAAAATTTTTCAGTATATAATTTGGCAATCTCTATAGGAGTTTTCTTTTCTTCTTCTGCAGCTTTTACCATCTTATCTTCTCCATCGTCACCATCAGATACTAAATGTCCTACATCTGTTATATTCATTGCATGCTTTAAAGTGTACCCATTATATTTTAGGGTTCTTCTCAATGTATCCATAAATATATACGATTTCATGTTTCCTATACTAGCATCTTTATAAACTGTAGGTCCACATGTATATATTTTAACTTTATTTCCCTCTAATGGTTTAAATTCTTCTTTTGTTTTAGTTAATGTATTATAAAAGAATATTTTCAATTTTTCCCTCCATCCTCATGTTATCTTTTATATTTATTAATATTACAGGCGACCAATACTATTTATGTGTTATCTGTAATTAATTATATTTATACATCTAACCAACGGTCGCCCATATATATAATTTATTTTTAACTTTATTCTGTAGTTGTATTATTAACTATATTATTTTCCTCTTCAATTATATTATTATTGCTATTGTCAATTTTATTATCATCGTCATTTCTATTGCTCGATTCGTTACTACTTTTTGCCGCCTTTACTATAACTGTTCTTGTAACGCTTGCTTTATTTTTAGCTGAATCTTCTACTGTATATGTTATTCTATATGTTCCTGCTTTTGACGTATTTACTGTTCCCGTTATAACAATTTTACTGGTTAAATCTCCATCTTTTTTATCTATAGCTGTTGCTCCTGGATCTACAAAATTATCATTTACATTTATTGTTATCGTACTACTTCCATTTAATGTTATTTGTGGTTTTTCTTTATCAGCTTTTTCAGTATGTTTATCACAAGTATCTTTTATTGTAAGCATATATTTGCTATCCGCAGCACTTCTCCAAGAAGTATCTGTATTACTATTTGGTCTTGTTATAAATACTTTTTCTTCTTTTTCTTCACAAAATTCAGTTGCAAGTAGTCCTGTCTCTTTACATATCTCTACTTTTACATGGGTTTCACATTGTTTTGTTGGAACAGTTCCTTTTACAAAGTATTCTGTATAAGTTCTATTTCCTCTTTGATCATGTTTACAATTATCTGTTGCTAAAAGTCCTGAATCTCTACAAACTGTTGCTGTAACTATACTATCTGGCCTACTTTCAGCAAATGTTTTTCCTGCAAGTCCGGTATGTGCTTGTTTCATAACTGATGCCCAAATTTGTGAAGCAGGGCTGAGTGACCATCCACTTACTGTTCTATTATTATCATATCCATACCATGTAGCTGCTGTATAATATGGTGTAAATCCACAAAGCCATCTATCAAAATCATCATTTGTTGTACCTGTTTTTGCAGCTGTACTCATTCCAGAAATTTTACAATATGTAGATGTACCTGTTTTTACTGGCTGCGTTAAAATTTCTTTAACTACATAGGCTGCTGCTTTAGACATTACTGTTCTTGATTCTTGATGTGGTTCTAACACTGTGTTTCCATCATCATCAACAATTTTTGTATAAAAAGTTGGTTCAATATATACACCATCATTTGCAATAGCTCCATATGCAGCTGCCATTTCTAAAGGAGTTGCTCCATTAGTAAGCCCTCCTAAAGCTAAACTAATATTATTATCTTTTTCATCATCTAAATGTGAAAATCCTACACTCTTTAAAAATTCTAATGAATTTTCTATCCCTACAGTTTGTATTGCTTTTAACATAGGTATATTTTGTGAACTCTCAATTGCATATCTTATTGTAAGTAACCCTTTAAAATAATTATAGTTTTTAAAGTTTTTATATGGTACGTCATCATATACTGAAGCTGCAGTAATTACACCTTTATCTATTCCTGGTGCTACAACTGCTAATGGTTTCATTGATGAACCAGTTTGTTTTACTGCTTGTGTTCCTCTATTCAATCCTAGTGATGTATCCTTTTCTCCAAGTCCTCCCATTACTCCTAAAACATTTCCTGTTTTATGGTCTAATAATACCATTCCTGCTTGGGATTGTTCTCCATCTTTTGTATTTATATATTTTGATTTTTGAGCCTCTTCATCCATTGCAGCTTGTATATCAGAATTTTGTGTTGTATAAATTGTAAATCCACCACTATATAAATATAGTTGTGCTGCTTCACGTGTTAGATCTTTTTCTTCCATAAGTTGATCAATTATCTGTAATATTGCTGCATCAGTATGATATGAGTATATATTATTTTGGGTAACCTTTCCTTTTTTGAAAGGAAGTCCTTTATCTACTTTTGCAATTGCCTTTTCATATTCTTCATCAGAATTTATATTACCTAATTCTTTCATTTTATCTAAAACAGTTCTTGTTCTATTTTTTATTCTTTTTAGATTATCATCATTATCTTCTATAAAAGGATCATAGCTATTTGGCGTATTGTTTATACCTGCTAAAAATGCACTTTCTGCTAAATCTAAATCTTTTGCATCTTTAGAAAAATAATAATTAGAAGCTACTTCTACTCCATATATATTCGTATTTCCACCCATATATATTAAATTTAAATATAATTCTAATATTTGATCTTTCGATAATTCTTTTTCTATATAATATGCTCTTGCCATTTCTTTTAATTTTCTTTGCCAAGTTCTATCTTTTTCTTCTGTTATATTCTTTACTACTTGTTGAGTTATTGTACTTCCTCCATAACTAGAAGATCCTATTCCTATTTTACTTAAAGCATATTTTGCAGTTGCTCCTAATGTTCTTTTTACATCTACACCAATATGATCATAAAATCTTTCATCCTCTATTGAAACAAATGCTTTCGGTAAGTATTCTGACATCTCAGATATTTTAATCGGTTCTCTATTTTGATCTCCAGTAAGCTCAGCAATTACATCTCCATTCATATCTAGCATAATTGAATTTTCATATTTTAATGCTAAATCTGCTACATCTAGTTTTGCATCTCTCATTATTCCATATAGCACTCCAAATAGTATTCCTAATCCGATTAATCCTATTAATAATAAACTTATTAAAATAGCCTTTTTCTTTTTAGGATCCATTTTCTTTTTATTAATCTTTTTACTAGTTTTTTTAGTTTTTAATTTGTATTTTTTTGTTTTATCTATATCTCTATTGTTATTGTTCTTTTTTCTACTAGCCATTTCAAGACCCCCTAATTAAAATATATATTATTATATTATATATAAATTTAAAATTCAAATATTTATTACAAATCTTCTAAAATATCTTCTAAATTTGTTATAATCTTTGCTCCTTGCTTTATCAGATCATTTGTTCCGTAAGCATTTGGATTATCTATGTTTCCAGGAATAGCATATATGTTCTTACCTTGTTCTAATGCAAAGTCTACTGTTATTAAAGTACCACTTTTTTTCTTTGCTTCTACTACAATTACACTATCTGATAGTCCGCTAATTATTCTATTTCTTCTTGGAAAATTTTTTGCAACTGGTTTCGTTCCCACTATATATTCTGATATGATTGCTCCACCTTTATCTATAATATCATTAAATAAATATTCATTTTCTATAGGATATACTCTATCTAATCCACATCCTACAACTGCTATTGTTTTTCCAGATGACATTAAGCATCCTTTGTGTGCATATGAATCTATGCCTTTTGCAAGTCCACTTATTACATTAATATTATTGAAAGACAAGTTATATGCTAGATTTTTTGCTATATTTTCTCCATATTTTGTACACTCTCTACATCCTATTATTGCCATAGCCTTCTTGTTTAGAATACTTTTATTTCCTTTTATATATAATACTATCGGTGGATCATAAATTACTTTTAGTTTATCTGGATAATTCTTATCCTTTATAGTAATAATTTCTATATTGTTATTTATCATATATTTTAAATAGTTATCTAAATTTTTTTTGTAAACATTATTTGTTATACAATTTGCATAAGATTCTTTCAATCCTTCGCATATTAATTCTTCTTTGGTTTTGTTCCATATTACTTTAGGGTCATTATATTTTTCTAATAAATCATTTAGTAACTTTGGATTTAATCCTTCTACTCTTGAGAGCCAAATCCAGTACTTAATATCTTCCATAATACCTCCTTAAAATTAGCCCCCAAATTATTATAAATATATTAAACTAAAATCTTATTAATTTTTTCTCTATTTATATCTCCAATGTTTTTATATCTATCTATATTGTTGAATATAATCATTTCTAATACTATTAATAAAGATGATAGCATTATTAATATCTTGATAGATAATATATTGAATGCAATATTTCCAACTATGAATAAAAATGCAAATCCTGTTACTCTTCCTACTGCTAAATATATTTCACTAATCATTATATTTTCTAGTTTATAATTTTTAAATTTTTTACTTTCATTTAACTGAAATATATTAGTAGATTGCAATACTGTTACTATTTGTCCACCTATATTTAATGCAATATTATATATTATAAAAAATGAAAAATTAATATTAATAACCATAGGTATTATAGAAAATACCACTAAAATCCCTGAAATAACAAATACCTTCTGATAGTATTTTGGTTTTAGGTATTTATTTAATAATAGTAAAGTTACAGTTGCAATTATTGCAAATATAGCATTTAAATATCCTATACTAAATTCTGATTTAAACTGAATAAAAATGATTAACTGTATAAGCACTGGTAAAACACCTGCTGAATTCATTCCATTCAAAATATGTATATTATAAGTTCTTTTTGCATCTTTATCTTTTAATATTTCTTTCATTTTTTCTATTTCTATAGGAGTTTGCTCATACTCTATTTTATCTAATGCAAATGTGGTTATATATACAATTACACCTAATGCTATAATAATCATAAATACAAAATCATATGAATTTTCTGTAATTAAATATCCTGTTACTAATGTGCTAATGATAATCCATATTTTATCAATTATTTGCATATATGAAAAATACTTCTTATATGAATTCTCTTTATTAACATTAAATATTAACATTTTTTGTGGTATCCAGTATACTGCCTCTCTAATAGCCATTAGTATTGCAAATGGATATATATATTTAACAATATTTTCCTTGGCCAAGAATAGAATTATAAAACATACTAAATCTAGAAATATTCCTATTCTATACATAGAAATAATATTGTCTTTATTAAGTTTTTTTGAAACCATATACATAAATATAGGATGAAACAAATACCATACTAAATAAAATAAGGCTACTTGTGATATATTTCCATCTGACACTTTTAAAAAATATATTCCTAAAAATGTTGTATTAAACATTTGAGTAACGCTTTTTAGCATTCCTGTGAATAATAATTTTTTCACCTTTTATTCCTTCTCTTTCATTTTTGTTGCTTTAACAATATTATTCATAAGCATTGCAATTGTCATTGGTCCTACTCCACCAGGAACAGGTGTAATATATGATGCTACTTTTGAGACTTCTTCATAATCTACATCCCCACATAATTTTCCATCTTCTCCTCTGTTTATACCAACATCTATAACTATACTACCATCTTTTACCATATCTTTCGTTATAAATTTAGGCTTTCCAACCGCTACTACTAATATATCTGCTTTTTTTGTGGCTCTTTCTAATTTTATTGTTTTAGAATGGCAAATTGTTACTGTTGCATTTTTATTTAACAAGCATTGCATCATTGGTTTGCCAACAATATTGCTTCTTCCTACAACTACTGCATCTTTACCTTCAATTTCAACGCCATATTCTTCTAATAGCTTAATTATTCCATATGGTGTACAAGATACAAGTGAATCTTGTCCTAAGCAAAGTTTTCCTACATTGCAAGGATTAAATCCGTCTACATCTTTTTTTGGATCTATAGTTTTAAATGCTTCATTAATATCTAATCTCCTAGGTATTGGACTTTGAAGAAGTATTCCGTTAACACTGTCATCTTTGTTTAATTTATTAATTAATCCAAGCAATTCATCCATTGTAATATTTTCATCTAGTAAATATTCCTCATATTCTATTCCTACTTCTTTGCATGCTATACTTTTATTCCTTACATATATTTTAGAACTAGAATCATTTCCCACCATTATTACTGCAAGCTTTGGAAATATACCATTTTGCTTTAATTCTTCTACTTCTTTTCTTAAATTTTCCTTTATCTTTTGTGAAACTGCTTTTCCATCTAGAATTTCTGCCATATAATTACCTCTTTTTATTTATTTTTGTTTTTATTTTACATTAAATTATTATTTTTTACAATATATTAGAGCTAAAATTTGTAAATCTTAGCTCTATAATTCATGACTTAATTTATTGTTTAATTTTCCTATTGCTTTTTTTTCTATTCTTGATACATAACTTCTAGATATTCCCATCATCTCTGCTATTTGATTTTGTGTTTTTGGTTTGCTACCACCGAAGTCCAAATCTTAGTTCTATTATTGTTTTTTCTCTTCCTTTTAAAATATCTTTCATTCTATCATATAACTTTTTAGTTTTTATCTTTAAATCTATTTCATCTTCTATGCTCTTTTCATCATTTTCCAATACATCTATTAATGCAATTTCATTATCATCTTTATCTTTACCTATTGGTTCATTTAAATATACTTCTGCTCCTAGTTTTTTTATGCTTCTTAAATGCATTAAAATTTCATTTTCTATACACCTTGAAGCATAAGTTGCAAGACGTACTCCTTTACCTGTATTGAATGTATTTATACCTTTAATTAATCCAATAGTTCCTATTGATATTAAATCATCATTATCTACATTTGGAATATTATACTTTTTACAAATATGTGCTACTAATCTTAAGTTTCTTTCTATTAATATATTTCTTGCATCTTCATCCCCATTCATATATTTTTCTAAATATTTATTTTCTTCTTCCTGTGATAATGGTTCTGGAAACAGGGCATTATTTGATATGTACCCAAAAACAAAAATAGCAGTTTTTAAAAATGCTAAAAATCCAGACAAATATATTAGTGGCATAAATAAATGCACCTCCATTTTTCTTATAACAAATTATATGTTTAAGAAAAACAAAAGTGCATGACCTTTTGTAAATATTTTTGTATAATTTCTTATTATATAAAATATATTTATATTAATATAAATAAGGAGGTTTTATATGAAAAACATACCTATATACGTTAAATCTATACTTGTACCAGTAATACTAGGTGGAATTGTTGGTTTTATAATATCTGGCTATATGGATTATTCTTCTCTTGTAAGACCTAATTTTGCACCACCTGCTATTCTTTTTCCTATAGTATGGACTATTCTTTACATACTTATGGGTGTATCTTATGGAATACTTAAAAGTAACTCTTTAACAGATGATAAAATAAATTCAATTTACTATTGGCAGCTATTTATAAATCTACTTTGGCCAATTTTCTTTTTTGTTTTTAAATGGAGATTATTCTCTTTTATATGGATTTTGTTATTAATTGTTTTAGTTGTGTTAATGATAAAAGAATTTTATATAAAAAATAAAGTAGCCGGACTGTTACAAATACCATATTTATTATGGCTTATATTTGCATCAGTTCTAAATTTAGCAATTTATTTGCTAAATTAATAAATTGTAATTTATTTAATTAAGTGTTCTCTAGAAAAGGTTTATTTATTTGTTTCCAACGCGAATTCCGTTACTGAACCTGTAAGTTGCTAAAGCAACAACAGTTTCATGTAACGAAAGCTGGATCGCGTAACTGAGAAACAAATAAATATAACCTTTTCTATAAATCAATTGATATTTTACAAACAACAATTTATCAAACTATATACAGAATTTTATTATTAGGAAAATATTTTTTCATTGTGTTTCTTAAAAATTTTTCTCCATCTTCTCTTATTTCTTTTTTATACATATATTTTCCCCTTCCTCTTCCTGTCATAATTTCTGGATTGAATAAATCTATTGCATTTGGAAAGGCTTCTCTGTTTATCATTTTATGCACATAACTATATGTCATAAATATCAGTTCAAATATTGCATCCTTCTTTACTTTTTCACTTAGTTCTTCTGATAATTTTTTTATGAGTTCTTCATATAATACTTTCCAATTATCAACTAGCACAATCGGTGCAATAAGTATTCCTACTTTATATCCCGCTTCTTTTAATTTGTTTATAGCTTTAATCCTATCATCTAACCTGGATGTACCAAATTCTACTCTATTTATTATTTCTTCTGGATTCATACTCATTCTTACTATTATTTTTCCATTATGATTTAAATTTAGTATAGGGTCTACCATATCAAATTTAGTTGGAAAAGTTAAATAGCCTTTTTCAGATTTACTAAAATTTTCTATAGTCCATTTTAAATTATTTGTAATTGTATTTTCCAATATTAAGTCACTATTACTACCTATTTCAAATGTTAAGTCTTTATCACTCTGGTTTGCAACTTTTGTTATTTTATCTAACATTTCTTCTCTATTTACAAAAAGCCTTAAATACGAACATTTATTGTAATTGCAAACAAGATAACAGTACATACACATTGCAATGCAACCTGATGATGTATATGGTACTAA
>CANRDJ010000028.1 GCA_947629355.1 uncultured Clostridia bacterium | reverse complement strand
AAATGTCCAATTTGGGACAAGTGAGGTGAGAGTTTGGCTGATAAAGTTAAAGATGAAACATTAATTAACATACTAAAGATTATAGCTCCAGGTACTAAAATAAGAGAAGGTTTAGACAATATACTTAAAGCTAAAACTGGTGCATTAATTATAATAGGAGATTCAAAAGAAATAATGGATATAGTTGATGGTGGATTTAAAATTGATGAGGAATATACACCTGCGAGACTATATGAGCTTGCAAAAATGGATGGGGCAATTATTTTAAGTAAAGATTTAAAAAGAATACTTTTGGCTAATACTCAAATTATACCTTCATCTAAAATTACAACAGAAGAAACTGGAACAAGACATAGAACAGCAGAACGTACTGCAAAACAAACAGGAGAATTAGTTATAAGTATTTCTCAAAGAAGAAACATAATTACAGTTTTTAAAGGAGATTTTAGATATACAATAGAAGATACAAGTAAGATAATAAGTAAAGCAAACCAAGCCTTACAAACACTTGAAAATTATAAAAAAGTATTTGATTCAAAGCTTAGAGTTTTAAATGAATATGAATTTAATGATATAGTAACCTTAGATAATGTTATTACATGTATTCAAAGAGCAGAAATGGTAATGAGAGTAGCAGAGCAAGTTAAGCGTTCAATATATGAACTTCGGAGAAGATGGAGTATTGGTAAAAATGCAACTAGAAGAGCTTATTGAAGATTTACCAGATGAAGAATTATACATAGTAAAAGATTATATAGCACCAAGCAGAAGATTAGTAGCTGAAAAGATATTAAAAACCATACAAGAGTCTTCACAAGATGAATTCGTTCAGTCAAATATAATTGCAAAGGCATTAGGATATGAACAATTTGATAATTATGAAGAAGTTGCAGTTTATCCACGAGGATATAGAATATTAAATAAAATACCTAGAATGCCTAATAATATTGTAACAAACTTAGTGAAAACATTTAAATCATTCCAATATATATTACTTGCAGATGTGGATAAGCTAGATGAAGTAGAAGGCATAGGTGAAGTAAGGGCAAGAACAATAAAACAATCATTAAGAAGAATGCAAGAACAATTTGTTTTCGATAATTTAATGTAATATAGTAAATAGAGGTGTAAATTTGAAAGAGATAGCTAAGTATAATAAAGGGATAACTTTAATTGTATTAATAGTGACTGTTATAATAATGTTAATTTTAGTTTCAGTAACAACATATACAGGATTTGATACATATAAAACTATTAAAGTTAATAGATTTGTTACACAAATGCAATTGTTACAATCTAAAATTGACGATTTAGTAACTACAATGAGTGAAGAAGAATTAGATAATTTAGGTTTAAAAACAGTAACAACACAAGAACAAAAAAATGCGATTAATTCTGCAAAGGAAAGAGAAGGAATAACAACAAACGATATAAGTGCATATAAAGTGTTTACCAAAGATAATATATTAAATATATTAGATGTAGAAGATGTACAAAATGATATTATGGTAAATTTTAAAACAAGAGAGATAGTAAGTGTAGCTGGTATAGAATATAAAGATGAAATGTATTATACACAGTATATACTGCCTGATGGACAAAAAGTTATTAATTGATATTATAAAAAATTAAAAGTTGGAGGGAAATATGAAAAAAAATGGATTAATTTTAAGTATAGTGGCGTTAATCTTTGTATTAATTTTAGGAGGATTTTTGGTATATGGTTATTATCAGAAAGTAACATATAAATTGCAAAGGCCAATAGTTTCTATGGAAATAAAAGATTATGGAACAATTAAGATAGAACTTTATCCTGATATGGCACCAAATACAGTAAAAAACTTTATAAAACTTATAAATGAGGGATATTATAATGGATTAACATTCCATAGAGTAGAGGAAACACTAATACAAGGTGGAGATAAAGCAGGAGATGGAACAGGACAGACTGATTTAAGCATAAATGGAGAGTTTAAAGAAAATGGATATGATAATACATTAAAATTTGAAAGAGGAACATTAGGTCTTGCAAGACAAGACTACACATATTATTCTTCTTTAAGTGCTGACCTTATTGAAAAAGGGTACAATTCTGGTTATGCTCAGTTCTTTATAATGGCAGATAATGTAGAGGAATTTAATGGATATTATACAGCATTTGGAAAAGTAATAGAAGGAATGGAAATAGTTGATAAAATAAAATCATTAGAAACAAAAACGGAAAAAAATGAAGAGACAGGAGAAGCAGAAGAGACATCAACACCAGTAAATCCACCAATAATAGCAAATGTAACTGTAGATACCTATGGAGTAGAATATGGAGAACCAGAAACACATAAATCATTTGATATGAATTCATGGTTTACTAATTATTATAGTGGAGGACTATCTTATTAATTAGATAAATTGTAATTTGTGTGAGGGGAATTCTAGGGACTGTCCCTAAAAATCACCAATTTTGGGGATTTTTGGGACTGTCCTGAATTTTCGAATCAACAAATAAATTGCAAATGTTGTAGGGGTGGAATCAATTTCCACCCGAAAAACAATAAATAATTCTGGGCAGATATGGAATCTGCCCCTACAGATTTGAAAATGAATTTATTCCTATAAACAACAATTTATTTTATAAAATTTAATTTAAAATTATAAAAAATTGAATTCAAAAATTAAAAAAATTAAAATTTAGTATTGACAGATTTACTAAAATCTAGTATACTTATTTTCGTCACAAAAAATGGGCGCATAGCTCAGCTGGTAGAGCATCTGCCTTACAAGCAGGAGGTCATAGGTTCGAGCCCTATTGCGCCCACCATTTTTTTGGCCCGGTAGTTCAGTTGGTTAGAACGCTAGCCTGTCACGCTAGAGGTCGTCGGTTCGAGCCCGATCCGGGTCGCCATTTTTTTAATAAGCCTAGATAGCTCAGTTGGTAGAGCAGGGGACTGAAAATCCCCGTGTCCGTGGTTCGATTCCGCGTCTAGGCACCAAAAAAGGAGTAAAAATTACAATTTTTATTACTCCTTTTTTAAATATATTATAACTTTATTAATATAGTAAATTAGAGGTAGAAGATGGAAAAACTTTTAGAAAAAATAGATAATCCAAATGATTTGAAAAAGTTAAATATAGTAGAAAAAGAAGAATTAGCAGAAGAAATAAGAAAATATTTATTAGAAATTGTTTCTAATAATGGGGGACACTTAGCATCTAATTTAGGGGTTGTAGAATTAACTATTGCTCTGCATAGTATATTTAACTGCCCAGAAGATAAAATAATATGGGATGTAGGACATCAATCTTATGTTCATAAAATATTGACTGGAAGAAGAGAGAAAATGAAAACTCTAAGAAAAATAGGAGGAATTTCAGGATTTCCTAAAACTTCTGAATCAGAATATGATAATTTTGATACAGGGCATAGCAGTACATCTATATCTGTAGCTTTAGGAATGGCAAGAGCAAGAGATTTTTTTAATAAATATAATAAAGTAATAGCAGTAATAGGGGACGGATCACTTACTGGAGGAATGGCAATTGAAGCATTAAATGATGCAGGAAGTAGTAAAACAAATATAATAGTAATATTAAATGATAATGAAATGAGTATATCAAGAAATGTTGGAGGAATTCCAGCTTTACTCACAAAAATAAGAACAAAAAAAACGTATACAAGATCAAATAATTGTATAAAAAGATTTTTTAATAGAGTTCCAATTATTGGAAAACCTATTGTAAATTTAGCACACATAATTAAAAGAGGAATAAAACAAGCAGTTATTCCTAATATGTATTTTGAAGATATTGGATTTACGTATTTGGGACCAGTAGATGGTCATAATATACAAGAACTCGAAAATATATTATATAAAAGTCAGAACATAGAAGGACCTATTTTAATACATGTTATAACTAAAAAAGGAAAAGGATACAAAATAGCAGAAGAAAATCCAGATAAATTTCATGGAATATCTAGCTTTGATGTAGAAACTGGAGAGGTTAGAATTAAAAAAGATAAAGATTATTCTAAGCAATTTGGAGAAAAATTAGTAAAACTTGCTTCGAAAGACGAAAAAATAGTAGCAATTACTGCAGCAATGAAAGACGGAACAGGATTAAAAGAATTTGCAGATAAATTTCCAAAAAGATTTTTTGATGTAGGAATAGCAGAGCAACATGCAGTTCGGATTAATTGCAGGAATGGCAGTATCAGGATTAAAACCTGTATTTGCGATATATTCTTCATTTTTGCAAAGAGGATATGATCAATTAATACATGATATTGCAATTCAAGATTTACCAGTAACGATTTGCATAGATAGAGCTGGAATTGTTGGAAACGATGGAGAGACCCATCAGGGATTATTTGATTTGTCATTTTTATCAGGAATACCAAATTTTATAATTATGTCACCAAAAAATTTTGAGGAATTAGACAAAATGTTAGAATTTGCTATTAATCTTAATAAACCAGTTGCTATAAGATATCCAAGAGGTGGAGAAGGAAATATAAAATTTGATAAGTGTGAAGACATTAGTCTAGGAAAGGCTGAAATAATAAAAGAAGGAAAAGATATAAGCATTATTGCAATTGGAAAAATGGTAGATAGAGCTGTAGAAGTGTCACAATTGTTAGAAAAAAATAATATATATGCAGAAATAATAAATGCTAGATTTTTAAAACCATTAGATGAAAAAACAATATTAAATTCTGTAAGAAAAACTAAAAAAGTAATAACAATAGAAGATGGAATATTAAAAGGTGGATTAGGAACAGCAGTAATAGAAGCAATAAACAATAGTGATATAAAAGATGTAAAAGTAAAAACATTTGGATATGACGATTGTTTTGTAAAACACGGAAGTGTAAAAGAATTAGAAAAAAAATACAAATTAGATGCTGAAAATATTGTTGCAAAAATTTAAATGAAAATGGTTTACAAAATTCCCATAATATGTTACAATTGACATAATACAACATATTATGGGAGTTATTATATGAAAGATAAAAGTTATTTAGAAATTAATGAAAAAATCACAGAAATGTACAGACAGATGGGATATTCAAATGAACCTTTGTATGACTATAAAGAATCGGATGAAGATATAATGGATTATAAAGGGTATTCGCAATATATAAAAAAATTTAATTTAAAGAAGAGTGATATATTAGTAATAATGAAGGTTATTACAGAATCAGCAGCATATCAAAGGAGTTCTCAAAAATCGATGATGGCAACAAAATCGAGTACTATAATACCTCCAGATAATACTGAAGAATTAAAACAAATTTTTAAAGATCCAGAATCTTTAATACAAACTAGACAAACTCATGAAAGAGAAGTTGCAGATATTTCAAAAATGATTTCAAATGGACTAGGATTAAACACAGATTTTGCATATTTAATTGGTTTGCTACATGATATAGGACATACATGGAATGGGCATATTGGTGAGAGAATATTATCTACAATAGGAAGACTAAATAATTGTGGATATATAGTTCATAATGCTATGGGTGCATATATATTGGAAAGAGAAAATATTATAGACAGAGCAATAGGAGAAGTTAAGGAATTTAATCCAAAGACTGATGAAAAAGAAATCAAAGATTTTATGAGATATGTAATTGATGGTGTTGTATCACATAATGGTGAAGGTCTTGTCGGTAAAATTGTTCCGAATAAAAAAACGAGTGAAGATATGTCAGAAGAAATAAAAAAATGTTTCACTGAAAAAGGATTTGATAGAAAAATATTGCCAGCAACAATGGAAGGTGCTGTTATTAGATATGCAGATATTATTGCATATACACGTTCAGATATATTAGATGGATTTAGATTAAAAAATAAAAATGGAAATAAAATAATTAGTGAATTTGATGATGAATATTTATCTATAATAGGAACTACTCTAGCTAGAAAAAATAATTTTGAAGGGATGTTAACTTTAGAAAACAAGTTTTTATTAGAAATGTACGGATTATCTAAAAGAATAAAAGAATTAACTCCTTCAATAGATAAAATTACTACTCAAGAAGATAAAGTAGAATTAGAAAGAACAAAAAAAGAAAGGGAACTGATTGAAGCAAAGTATAAAGAATTTGAAAAATACAAAGTAAAGTATGCAAAAGAATATATAAATAATATAAAACCTAAAAGTGAAATAAAAACAAAGGTAACTCAAATGATGCAAAATGTATTTATAAAGGACTTGATTGAAGCTAGTAAAGATAAGGGATATATTACTATGTCACCATTAACAAGAAAGACACTTTTTGCATTAAGAGATTTAAATTCTAAAAAAATAGTTCCATATGCAAGAAGAATTTTTGAAACAGAAGATTTACCTATTGCTGCACAAGATTTAGTTGATATGTTTGCAAATGTTTTAGTAAAAACAGGAATAGCATATTCTTTAATTCCGAAAGAGGTAAGAAAAAATATTAAACCAGCTAGCACATATGAAGAATGTGAAGAAATGAAACAAAAAATAAATAAAAATGAAAAGTTTTCTTATGAAAGAAAAATATATCATTATTATACAAAGCAAAAACCACAAAATTTAGAGTTTATTTATGAAAATGTTTTAGATGCAATGAAGGATATTACAAAGCACGACATTAATATTGCAATAGGAAAAGAAAAATATGTTGGAGAACTAAAAGAAATTTATGAATCTACTAAAATTAATCCAATAAAAAGGAAAATTGGAGAAATGGGAAAAAATTCAGAAACAATCACTGATAAGGACAAAGAAAAGCTTTTAGAACAATTATTAGAAGAAAGAAAAAAAGATATAGAAAAAGCAGTTGCAAGTAAAATGGCTATTGAATATGTTGGAGGAATGACGGATAATACCGTTTTAGCAGCTTTATTAGAAAAGAATCTTATATCAAGGGAACAGTTAATTGAAGGCTACGGAAGAGCAGAACAAGGAAGTCAGGCAACAGATTTAGCACTACAAGATCTTCAAAAAATATTTAAAAATAATGAATCAATGATATATCCAGATGATAAAGAAGATGAGGAAATTTCTTTATAAAATAAAGAATATAGCTTATTTTTGCTATATTCTTTTAAATTGTATAAATACTTGATTTTTTTCATAAAATATAATAAAATATAGAAAATTTTAATAAAAAATATATAAGAAAGAATAAAATAGAAAAGGGGTAATAAATATGGCAGAAGTTTATATGGCAGGAGATGTAAGAAATGGAACAACATTTGAACTTGATGGTTCAGTGTTTAAAGTTGTAGAATTTCAACATGTAAAACCAGGAAAGGGAGCAGCATTTGTAAGAACAAAATTAAAAAATGTAATAACAGGAGCAGTTTTAGAAAAAACATTTAATCCATCTGAAAAGTTACAAGGGGCAGAAATTGAAAAGAAAGAAATGCAATATTTATATAATGATGGAGAATTATATTATTTTATGGATAATGAAACATATGATCAAATACCACTTAATAAATCAGATTTAGGTGATACACTAAAATATTTAAAAGAAAATATGACAGTAAAAATATTATCTTTTAAAGGAAATGTATTTGCAGTAGAGCCACCTATATTTGTAGAATTAGAGGTTACATATACAGAGCCAGGATTTGCTGGAAACACAGCAGGAGCAGGTCAAACAAAGCCAGCAGAATTAGAAACAGGTTGCTCAATAAATGTTCCTTTGTTTGTAAATACAGGAGATATAATTAGAATTGACACAAGAACTGGTGAGTATATGGAAAGAATTTAAAGTTAAAGGAAGGTTTACGTTAATGTCTAATTTAAATGTTAAGTTTAAAAAAATACTAGAAGATTTAGAACAAAATATACAAAATAAAGAAGATTTAGAGTATATAAAAGTTCAAATATTTAACTTATATAATTTATTTTTTGATGAAATAAATAGAATAGAAAATATGACAGCATCAAGAATGGAAACAATTGCAGGAACTCAAGCAATATTACAAGAAAAAGTAGAAACTCTTGAAAATGAGATAAAATCTATGGAAAAAGAATTATATATCGATGAAGAAAGTGATTTTTCAATTACTTGTCCATACTGTAATAATGAGTTCATTGTAGATTGTGAAGAATTAAAGGATGAAATAGAATGCCCAGAATGTAATAATATAATAGAATTAGACTGGGGAGATGAAGATAATAGTCATAATGGATGTGAACATGATTGTTCACATTGTAATCATGATGAGGACGATGACATGTAAAACATTAATTAAAAATAGTCTAAGGGATTGACGGCTTTGCCGTCTTTTTTTATACTTAGATGTAAATGTGGTCCAGTAGTAGAACCGATTTGTTGGATTGCCATTTGCATCTCTATATGGATTGTTAGGAACTCCATATACATTTTTAGGACCAACATTCGCAACAATTTCCCCTTGATTTATATATTGACCTACATGAACAATAAAATTAGGTGATACATGTGAATATGATGATGATATATTTCCATTTGTAATAGTAACAGTGTATCCATTTGCACCATTAAAGCCAATGAAAGTAACTTCTCCAGAAAAAACAGCAATAATGTTTGTTCCCATAGGTGCACCAATATCTAAACCATAATGAAAAGAAGAACCGACCACTTGTAGGAGAACTTCTGGGACCAAAATTAGAAGTTATAGTCGTATATCCAGGTGTTGGCCAAATAAACTCAGAAGAACTTATATCTCTACCAGCATAATTATTGGGTGTATAAGAAGAAATATATCCATAATCAGAAAAAATAGGAATAAATACACACAAAAAAAATACCAATAAAAAAAACATAAATATAATAAAAAACGAAAAAGTTTTAAAAGAATTAAAAAACATAAGACCTCCAATAAGATTAAAAATGATTATAAAAAAAGAATTGAAAAGCCTAGATAGCCCAATTCTTTATGGCAGGGGTAGAAGGATTCGAACCCTCACAGGCGGTTTTGGAGACCGATGTGCTACCATTAACACTATACCCCTATGAAATTGAATACTTTTTAATTATACTGTTTTTATTATATAATATCAATACTTTTTTATAAAATATATAAAAAAATAATTTACAAAATTTTATTTAATCAATAAAGTTTTTATAAGGTGTAGCCGGTGGTCATATAAGACTACCGGCTATGAAACGATTATTTTTTTATTTGTTCGATGAGGCATTTAATTATAATTGCCACAAATGAAAGAATACCACCACCACAGGTATATACAGCTATTCCAGAGAGTACAGAGACTACTATAGAAGCAATCCATCCTATTACGTCAGAAAGACTGATTGATAGAATAACTGCTGTAACAATACCCAATATAGCTGCTATTGAAAAGCAAATTTTCTCTTCGATGTCCATTTCCCCAATCCAGTTAACGAACCAGCCAACAAGGTATTTAATAAACCGTTTCAATATAACACCACCTTCTTTATAAAATATGTTAACAAATATATTATAACATATTTTTAACGATATTACAAATATAGACACATATTTACGAAAACTAAAACTATAGTGTTTGAGGTAATTTTTTAGTTGTAAACTTATAAAAAATATAGTATAATAATATTGTACATGGGGATGTAATTGGTTTCGACAGTAATTTAGAAATATGAACTGCGAGTAGTGGATGGTTGCTTTGGCCACTTAAAAAAAGCAAATTAAAAATAAACGCTGATAAAGAATTAGCATACGCTGCCTAAGGTGTGGCGTCGTCTTACTATAAAGCCTACTGTTATAGATAAGGCGTCGACTAAAGTAGGAAACGAAATTATTCATCGCCTTTAAGAATAATGGGTAACAAAAAAGGCTACCTATTATTACCGTTTGTTTGTTAATGATAATATTGGGAAAGTTTAATAACAAACTACACTCGTAGATGTTTATATGGAAAAATTATTGGACGAGGGTTCAACTCCCTCCATCTCCACCAAAAGAAAAGTCACAACTTTGTGTTGTGGCTTTTCTTTTGAATTTTAAATTGGAGGAGTTGAAAAGGAGGATAAGAAAAAGGTCCAGTGGACCTTTTTCCCGACGCGGCTCGCCAACTCCCTCCATCTCCACCAAAAAATTAAATCACAACGATTAGTTGTGATTTTGTTTTTTATTTAAATCAAAATATTCTCATTATTTCATTATATTTAGGAATTAATCCTTCTTTTTTATCTACTAAACTTGGTTTTACCTGAAATACACCAGGGAAACAATTTCCTTCAACTATTACAGGACCATCTTCGGATATTGCAACATCCCATCCTACATATGCAACTTCTGGAACTATTTTAGCACATTCTTTAACTAATTCTATAGCCTCTTTAAACATTGGAACCTTAAATCCCACAATTTTATGATTTGAAACAGGATGAGTAGAGTATATATTGTCATTTCTATCAATTGCTTCTACATAAACATCACCTAAATCACTTACATAAGTATACATTCCACCACTTGAAAAATTATCTACAACTCCACCATTACCAATTTTTAAAACTGCTTGTAAAAAATATGATTTTCCGTTATTGTAAAAAGTAAACATTCTCATAGTATTTACAGATTTATCATATAAAACATTCATATCTTTATGTTGCTTTATACATTCTTCAATCAACAATTGTCCATTATTAATTAAGTTGTTATATAATTCCTTACAGTTTAAGTTATCTGAGTATACAAATTTTTCAATTCCATGTCCACCTTCATCGTTTATAGGTTTTACAATAATTGATTTATTATCTTTTATAAATTTTTCAAATTCAGAATAATTATTATCATCTAAGACCATCCAATTACGCTTTAAATATTTATTAAATATTGAATTAAATTCTGCCTTATTTTCAAATTTATGAAAGCTAGATTTATCATTAAATTTTTTTATAATTTCATTATTTTTACCTCTAGTTAAATATGTTTTTCTTTCTTGTGTATTTAAGTTATAGAACTCAAATTCTTGATAATCATAATATCCAGCTTGATATTTAATTCCACATCTAATTATATCTATAAGTATTATAGCCATATTTTTTTTAGTTTTTTTAGATATTGCTTTTGCAATTCTAAACATATTTCTGTAATCCATTTTAATAATACGTTTAAATAAATACTTAATTTTTCCCATTAATATCACCATAAAACATTATACCACAAAATATGCTAAATAGTACATTATTAATAAAATAAATTGTAATTTGTTTAATTAAGTCTTCTCTAGAAAAGGTTATATTTATTTGTTTCCAACGCGAATTCCGTTACTGAACCTGTAAGTTGCTAAAGCAACAACAGTTTCATGTAACGAAAGCTGGATCGCGTAACTGAGAAACAAATAAATATAACCTTTTCTAGAAATCAATTGATATTTTACAAACAGCAATTTATCTTTTGAATTTTCTTGCACATTATTACTTATTAATAGTATAATAAAAATCAAGGGGGATATATATGTTAGAAAAGGTATATTTTGATTTAGAAGATAATGTAGAATTAGTTCGGCTTATTGCAAAAACCAGATAAAAATTTAAATACTGATGAAGTAGTAATATCAATACACGGAATGCAAAGCAATTGCTTTAAAAAAAGAGAAGATATACTTGCAAAAAAAATTAATGAAGCAGGAATTGCATATTTTGCATTTAATAACAGAGGAACAGAAATTATGTGTTATACGAAGAAGATAGATGGAACAAAAACTTTAAACGGTGGATGTGCTTATGAGGATGTTTTAGATAGTTATTATGATATTAAAGGTGCAATAAACAAAATGATAGAATTAGGATACTCTAAAATATATCTTCAAGGTCATAGCTTAGGTTGTACAAAAATAGTATATGCATATAATAGATTAAAAAAAGAAAACAGTTCTATATTAAAAAATATTAAATCAATTATTTTATTATCATTAGTAGATTTAGTTGATTTACAAAAGTATGATTTAGGAATAGATAAGTATAACGAAATGCTAAAATTTGCAATAGAAAAGGAAAAGAAAAATGAAATAATGGATTTAATGCCACAAGATTCATTTGATCATCCAATAAGTGTAAAATCATATTTAAGATATTATAGAGATAATAAAGATATAGACTTTGCAAGATTTAGTGATAAAAATTATAATTTTAAAGAATTAAACAATATAGACATTCCTTTATTCTTAAGATGGGGTGAAAAAGATTTAGTAATACAAAATTTAAACGAACTATCAGAATTTTTAAAAGAAAAAATAAACAACAATAACTTGGATATTGGTTATATAAAAGATACTGATCATGGATATACAAATAAAGAAGAAATTTTAGGAGAAGAAATAGTAGAATTTCTTGCAAAATAAAATTAATAGTGATAAAATAAATTAAGTTGAAAGGGAGTAGCTTAAAAATTACTAATCAACAATCTCGTTTTATACTGGTTAGTAGACCTGAAAGGTAAGCAAGACTTTTAAAGGAGCATTTGTATGTTTCTTTAAGAGTCTTAATTTGTATAAGGAGTATAGATGAAATATATAAATAATAAAGAAAAATTAGATCAGTTTAGAGAATCAAATAATTTTTTTGCAATAATAGACTTTGATAGAACACTTACTACAGCAACAAGTGATGCATCAGCGGGTATAATACCAAAATTTTTGGGAGGAGAATGTTTAAAAAAGAGACTGGAAATTTATGAGTATTATAGACCTTTGGAATTGGACTATACAATAGACGAAGAGGAGAAGAGAAATATTATGAAAAAGTGGGCGAGTAGTACTTTTACACTTTTATCTAAATATTTAACTTCAGAAAAGATGATAGAAAATGCAATAGAGAGTGCGAATTTAAATTTAAGAAACGGAGCAAAACAATTTTTGCAAAATTTATATGAAAGAAATATTCCTGTAGTTATAATGTCAGCTGGTGTTGGCAATCTAATTAAAAGATTTTTGGAAAAACAAGGAGTACTGTATGACAATATAATACTAATTAGCAATTTCTTTGAGTTTAAAGGAGATAAATCGTATATAAATACTGAAACAATAATTGCATCATCAAACAAAGATTATTCAAAAGTACCAGAGGGAACAAGAAAAGTCTTAGATAAAAAAGAAAACATTTTGCTTTGTGGAGATATAGTAGAAGATATAAAAATGATAGATACTAGTCAAAAGAATAGAGCTTTAACAATAGGATTCCTTGATTATAATATAAAAGAAAATTTAAATATATATAATAACAATTTTGATATTGTCCTTGCAGATAATGAAAATTTTAATACTGTTATGGAAATTTTGAGGAGGTAATTATTATATGAAAACAAATTGGTTTAATCAAACTGTAGATGAAACAGTAGCTAATATAAAAACGGATACTCAAAAAGGTTTATCTACAGAAGAAGTAAAAAAAAGGCAAGAAGAATATGGTTTAAATGAATTAAAGGCAAAAAAGAAAAAAAGCCTACTTGTAAAATTTTTAGAACAATTTAAAGATTTTATGATAATAGTTTTAATTATATCTGCAATAATTTCAGGAGTAGTTGGAGTAGCACAAGGAGAAGGAATTACAGACACAATAATTATAATGATAGTTATAATTGTAAATGCAATAATAGGTGTAGCACAAGAAAATAAAGCAGAAAAGTCTTTAGAGGCTCTTCAAAAATTAAGTAGCCATGTTGCAAAAGTAATAAGAAATGGAAAATTAGGAGTTATTCCATCAAGAGAACTTGTTGTAGGCGATATTGTAGTATTAGATACAGGTGATTATGTACCTGCAGATTTAAGAATAATAGAAGCTGTAAACTTGAAATCACAAGAATCAGCATTAACTGGTGAATCTGTTCCAGTAGAAAAAATGTCAGCTAAAATAGATGAGGAAAAAATAGGAATTGGCGATAGAGTAAATATGCTATTTTCATCAAGCTTGATTACTTATGGTAGAGGAAAAGCAGTCGTTGTTGAAACTGGAATGAACACAGAAGTAGGAAAAATTGCAGATATAATAAATACTGCAGAAGACCAAGGAACACCGCTTCAACAAAAATTAAACAAACTAGGAAAAACATTAGGTATAGTAGCATTAGTAATTTGTGCAGTAATATTTGTAGTAGGACTTCTTTATGGAAAAGAACCTATACACATGTTTATGACAGCTGTTAGTTTAGCAGTTGCAGCAATTCCAGAAGGACTTCCAGCAGTATTTACAATTGTACTTGCAATTGGAGTACAAAGAATGGTAAAGAAAAATGCAATTGTCAAAAAACTTCCAGCAGTTGAAACATTAGGAAGTGCATCAGTTATATGTTCTGATAAAACAGGAACACTAACTCAAAACAAAATGACAGTAGAAAAAATATTTTGTGATGGTGCATTAGTAAATTTAAATGACTCAAAAGAAATGATAGATATTAAAAAACTTGTATACGCAAGTATGCTTTGTAATGACACAAAAATATCTGATAATAAAGAACTTACAGGAGATCCAACAGAAACAGCACTAGTAGATATGGCTTTTAAATTAGATTTTGACCCATCAGTATATGGAATGTTCCCAAGAGTATCAGAAATACCTTTTGATTCAGATAGAAAGCTAATGACAACAGTGCATGAAGAAGATGGTAAATATATAGTTTATACAAAAGGCGGAGTAGATGAGCTTTTATCAATTTGTAATTCATATATATTAGAAGGAGATGTAAAACAAGATTTAAACGAATATAAAGAAATAATTAGAAAATACAACATGGAAATGGCAAAAGATGCTTTAAGAGTTTTAGCAATGGGTTACAAAATATTAGATCATAAACCTACAGCAGAAGATAAAGTAAATTTAGAATCTGGATTAACATACATTGGTATGGTTGGTATGATAGATCCACCAAGGTTAGAAGTAAAAGATGCAGTAGCAAAATGTAAATCAGCTGGAATAAAAACAGTAATGATTACAGGAGACCATAAAATTACAGCAACAGCGATAGCAAAAAGTTTAGGAATATTAGAAGATGAGTCAGAAGCAATAACAGGAACAGAATTAGAAGAAATGAGTGACGAAGACCTAATAAAAAGCGTAAGGAAATATTCTGTTTACGCAAGAGTTTCACCAGAACACAAAGTAAGAATAGTGAAAGCATGGCAAGCAAATGGAGAAATAGTTGCAATGACTGGCGACGGAGTAAATGATGCTCCATCACTTAAAATCGCAGATATAGGTTGTGCTATGGGGATAGTTGGAACTGACGTATCAAAAGAAGCAGCAGATGTAATTTTAACAGATGATAATTTTGCAACAGTAGTATCGGCAGTGGAAGAAGGAAGAAGAATATATGATAATATATTAAAAGCAATACAATTTCTATTATCAAGTAATATAGGAGAAATAGT
>CANRDJ010000027.1 GCA_947629355.1 uncultured Clostridia bacterium | reverse complement strand
TCTGGTAAAAGGACATTGAATTTTTTTATCAATTTAACTTTGTATTTTTTTATCAATTTTATATTGACTTTTACAAATACTTATAATTATTCATAAGTCCAGTCCATTTTAAAGGGTCAGTATCTTTCAAATTTTCATCAATATGATTTTTTTCTAGCATTTGTTTCATAAGTATTTCAAATCGTGTTTGTTGTTGTGTCAATGATGTGAAAAAAAATTATATAAAAATTTAATCCTTATAATTGAATTGCATAATTAATCATTCCGAATATTTCCAGTTCAGTAAGTTTTATTTTGGTGTTAAATACTTTAATACTGCCATTAGTATATTATTTAATCTTTTTACAAAATCTACTGTATTTACTATCGTATACACTTCATACCAATATAAAAATCTTTCTCTTGTTGTTTCATCTATGTATGTATATTGATAAAATTTTTTTCATCTAGTAATTGTTTTACCTTGCACTCATTTGGTATATATTTTACATACATTTCCACCTATATTCTTTGACGTTTCATATCCTTTATTATGCTTTTTCTTTGATGTATTCTTTATATTCATTCCTTTATAAAATTTTATGTTCAATCTTCTCATTGCTCTATATAATGATGTTATTGTTTTTGTATATTCTTTTTCTATTTAATTTTAACCATAATTCACATAGTACATGCGTTAGTAATATTACTTACCTCAATATATAAGATTTGAAATTATGTTAAATTGTATAAGTTAAAAAATAATTGTCTACTATTCAGCAATCACTCATATATAAAAGCTGTTTAATACAATAATTAATGTGATTTATAAAAAAACATAGACAAATTGTAGTTAATATGATAAAAAATATATATAGTGTAATGAAAAATAATGGATGGAGATTAAAATGAAAGAAGAATACATTAATTTATTAAAAGGAATTGAAAGAGAAGGGATTGACAAACTAATAGAATTTTTGGAAAATTCTGATTTTTTTGAAGCACCTGCAAGTACAAGATATCATGGAGCTTGGAAAGGTGGTCTACTTGCACATAGCATGAAAGTATATGAAATATTAAAAACAAAAACAGAAGATAATGATTCGACTAAAATTATTGCATTATTACATGATATTTGCAAAGTAAATTATTATAAAACAGATTATAGAAATGTAAAAAATAACGGAGTGTGGGAACAAGTGCCATACTATACAATAGATGATACTATTCCTTATGGACATGGGGAAAAATCAGTAATGATGATTAGTGAATTTATAAAATTAACTCAAGAAGAAAAATATGCAATAAGGTGGCATATGGGATTTACTGAACCTAAAGAACTATATGGAACAATAAGTGCAGCATATAAAAAATATCCACTTGCATTACTTATGCATGAGGCAGATTTAGAAGCTACATATTTTTATGATATATAAATCAAGAGGAAAAGATATGAAAAATTTATATATTTATGATACTCCAATAGGTAAGATAAAGATAAGTGATAATGGAGAATCAATTATTGAAATAAGCACAATTATAGAAACTAATGAAACTGACAATATAAAGGAAACAAAATTAATAAAACTAGCGCATAAACAACTTATGCAATATTTTAATGGAAAAAGAAAAACATTTGATTTACCACTAGAATTAAAAGGAACAGAATTTCAAGTTAGAGTATGGAATGAGCTTATAAATATTCCATATGGAGAAATGAGAAGATATAAACAAATAGCTGAAAATATAGGATGCCAAAAAGGTGCAAGAGCAGTTGGAATGGCAAATAATAAAAACAAAATTATGATAGTTATACCATGCCACAGAGTAATTGGAAGTACAGGAAAATTAGTAGGATATGCAGGAGGATTAAATATTAAAAAAACATTACTAGAATTAGAAAAAACCAATAAATTATAATCAATCTAAACTAAATCATGAATAAAATAATAATAGGAATATCATAGGAGCGTTTATTATGTTTTTAATAAGGATGTATATCCTTAAAATACCAAAAGGAATGGATAGAAAAATTACTGATAGAAATAAAAAAATATGATTTTGGATTATTCCGAGATTTTTTTTTGTCATACTTGTCCATCTGAAATAATATAATTGAATGAAAAAAGGAGAAAAAATGTATAAAAATAAATTATTAAAGAAAGGTAATAGAACTGTTTTAAGTAATTTAAAAATAGGGCAAAAGGCAAAAGTTATAGGAACTAATTTAGACAAGCCTGAAATAAGAAGACACTTATTAGATATGGGAATAACAAAAGGAACAGAAATATTAATAAAAAAAGTTGCACCAATGGGAGATCCAGTAGATATTGAATTAAGAGGTTATGAACTTTGCATTAGAAAAGAAGAAATGAAAAATATAGAAGTAGAGATTATTTAAATGATAAAAAAAGAACATTTCTATTTTTCTCAAAGGAGAGATAATTATGAAGATAGCATTAGTAGGAAATCAAAATTGTGGGAAAACTACACTTTTTAATTTACTTACAGGTACTAATCAAAAAATAGGGAATTGGCCAGGTGTAACCATAGAAAGGAAAATAGGTAAGATAAAAGATTTAAAAGATGATTTGATTGATTTACCAGGAATTTATTCTTTAAGTCCATATACTATTGAAGAAGAAGTATCTAGGAAATTTGTATTAGAAGAAAAGCCTAATATGATAATTAATATTGTAGATAGCACATCAATAGAAAGAAGCCTTTATCTTACTACTCAACTAATGGAATTAAATATAAAAGTTATAATTGCACTTAATATGGCAGATAGACTAGAAGCAAAAGGAATACATATAGATGCTGAAAAATTATCAAAAGAAATAGGAACAGATGTTGTAATAATATCTGCTTTAAAAGGAACAGGTATAGATGCTTTAAAAAATATAATAAGGAAGAATAAGGGGAAACAAGTTGTAAGCAAAGAAATATTTAAATCAGATATAGAAAATGAGATTTTGAAAATAGAAAATCAATTTGGAATAAACAGGTTTATAGCTATAAAAATTTTAGAAAATGATAAAATGTATCAAGACTATCAAACAGGACAAGTAAAAAACAGCAGACAAAGGTTAGAAGAAATATACAAAATGGATATAGAGGAAATAATAGCAAATTCTAGATATGATTATATAGTTGGTATAAAAAATAGAGTTACAACAATAAAATTTATAAAAGAAACTATATCAGATAAATTAGATAAAATATTTTTAAATAAGATTTTTGCATTTCCAATATTTTTAATTATAATGTTTTTAGTATATTATTTATCAGTAGGTGTAGTTGGAAGTTTTACAGTAGATTGGGTGACAGGAGTTGTAGATAATTTTGGGGAAATGCTAAGAAGTATTTTAATAAATTTAGGAGCTTCAAATTGGTCTGTAAGTTTAGTTGTAGATGGTATAATAGCTGGGACAGGAGCAGTACTTGGATTTGTTCCCCAATTAGTTATTTTATTTCTTTGTATATCAATATTAGAAACAACTGGGTATATGTCTAGAGTTACATTTTTGTTAGATAAATTATTTAAAAAGTTTGGATTAAGTGGGGAAACTTTAGTTCCATTTATAGTTGGACTTCGGATGCTCAGTTCCTGCAATAATGTCTACAAGAATAATAAAAGATAATAAAGAAAGAGACTTATCTATAATGCTTACACCTTTTATTCCTTGTAGTGCAAAATTACCAATAATAGCAATGTTTTCAGGATATTTTTTTGGAGATAAATCAGGATTTGTATCTGCATCACTTTACTTTTTTGCAATAGTAATAATACTAATATCAGCAATAGTTATAAAAAAATTATTTATGAAAAATAGTGGAACAGCTTTTATATCAGAACTTCCTGAATATAAATTGCCAAGTATAAAATATGTGGTAAGAGATGTAACAGATAAAATAAAAGAATTTATAAAAAGAGCAGGAACCATTATATTATTTTGTTCAGTAATTATATGGTTTTTACTATCATTTTCTTGTAAACTAGAGTATGGTGTAGAAATAGAAGACAGTATATTAGCGGCAATAGGAAATAAAATTGCATGTATATTTTATCCTATACTTGGAACATTTAGTTGGGAAGCGGCAGTATCTGCTATTCAAGGCTTAATTGCAAAAGAACAAGTAATATCATCAATGAGTATAATAGCAGGATTAAGTGAAGGAATAGAAGAAGGTTCAATGATATTTAAATCATCTGTATTTAGCTTTTTTACTCCAGTTAGTGCATATGCATTTATGGTATTTAATCTATTTAGTGCACCATGTTTTGGAGCAATAGGAGCAATGAGAAGGGAATTAGGAAGCACTAAAAAAATGTTTAAAGCAATATTATTTCAAACAATACTTGCATGGATTTTAGCAAGTCTAGTATTTAATATAGGAACGTTTATAAATAATTTGTAGAAAAAAATCAAAAAAGAACGAGTCTGGTGAAAAAGGGGTCTGGTCCCTTTTTCACCAGATCAAATAGAACAGAAAAAAAGGAAGAGAGATTATGAATTTTATAGATTTTGTTATTCTAATAATAGTATTAGGCACACTAGGGTTGATAGCATATTTTAACTTTATAAAAAGGGATAAAGATGCATGTTCAAGATGTGCATATAAAAGACAAAATTGTGATTGTGGAATGAGAAATTATTTAAGTAAAGATAGATTTGCAATTAAGAGAGCAAAGGTATTAGCTTATAGAATAAAAAAAGAAATAGATAAAAAAAGATAAAGTAGAATTTAGGGGACAGTCCCTAAATCCTATTTTTTTCATAATATATCTTTAGAGGTGAAATTCAATGACATATGAAGAAGTAGAAGAGATACTTCGGTTCAAAAAAGAATATTCCATATCCTAAACTTATGAATATAAGGCAAAATCAAAGGTATGCTAATCTATTATATGATAATTTTGCAGGAGATTCAGGGGAACTTACTGCAGTTATGCAATATATTTATGAACATATAGAATTAAAACGATATGAAAACTTTAGCAAAATTTTACTTAGTGTTGCAATTGAAGAAATGCATCATTTAGAATTGATTGGAGACTTAATTAGAAGATTAGGAAGGAAGGCATATTATATAGATAAAAATCAATGCGCATGGGATGCACAAAATATAAAGTATCATTTTAATAATGTATATGATATGCTTATGTTTAATATTGAATCAGAGAAAAAAGCGATATTAGGATATAAGGAGGCAATTAAATATACTCAAAATAAAAGTATTAAAGAATTATTAGAAAGAATAATTTTAGATGAACAAACACATCTTGAAATATTTAATAGGTTGAAATAAATTGTTGTTTGTGAGAGGAAATTCTAGGGACTGTCCCTCTTTTTTTCCAAAAGGAAAAAAAGGGGACTGTCCTGAATTTCCAGACGATTAAATCTGTTGCAAATGTTGTAGGGGTCGCCGCCCTCGGCGACCCGAATACATCGAAGGAATTGCCCTAAATCGCGTAAAAGGTTATCAAATAAATTACAATCGCGGGTCGCCCAGGGGTGCGACCCCTACGGATTTGAAAACAAATTTAACCCAATAAATTACAATTTATAAATGAGCGACTATCGAAAAATTTTACTTATACAATTTTTCTACATTTACTATTTACTCTCCATTATTACCTATTTAAAATTTATTCAGCTTTTTCAATAACTATGTAAGAACCTTTTATATAAACATTAACTGAATCTTTTTCTTTAATGCCTAATTTATTTCTAAAATCTATAGGAAGAACTATTCTTCCGAAGTTCATCTATTTTTCTACTTGTAACTCTTTCTTTCATATTATACCCCCTTCAAAATTTTCAAAACATATTTTGTAATATTTATTCTTCATGTTTAATTTTTCATCACTATCTTAAAACTACTTATCATTAATATTAACAAAATTTTCTATAGTTTTTAAAATATTTTCCCATTCATCATAATCTATATATTTACATCTAGTTAGTTTTAGAAGAAATTTTCTTTCATTTTCATATTTTTTGTAATTAGTTCTAGTTTTATCTAATAATTCATTACTTTTTTTTAATAGGTTTAATCTTCTAGTATCAATTTCAAAATCATTCATTTAATACATCTCCAAAATCATATGAATAAATATATTAATATAGTACATACTATGAACTATATTAACACTGCAATTAATTTTAATACATAAATTCTAGAAAAACAATAGTTTTTTTGTATTAATTTTAATCACTTTTTGCAGAAACATGTAAATGATATACTTTTTCTAAGAGTAAAACAAACAGTTTTGGAAGTGGGGATTAAATTGGCTGTTATAAAAAAGAAAGATATATTAAAATCAATTGGATATAAAATACAACAGGCAAGAAAAGATAAAGGCTATACTCAAGAATATGTAGCTGAAAAGATAGAAAAATCAATTGATACTTATAGAGGTATTGAGAATGGAAGGAGTGTTGGGAGTTTAGAAAGTTTATTAAATATATGTAATATTTTAGAAATTACATTAGATTATATATTTACAGATTTATTAGATAAGAAAAATGAAATATTGGACAATAAATTATATAATGACTTTCAGAATTTAAATTCCAAGGAAAAAGGACTAATTAATGCCATGATTGAATATATAAAGAATAATAAATAAGAATGTTCCTATTTTAGGACACCTTATGATAATATAGCAAATTTAGTAATAAACAATAGTTTAGGAAAAGTATTTGAACAAAAATAAAAAGAGAAAAAATAATGAAACTTTTTTATACAGTAATTTGCATTATAATAGAAATATAAAAGATGATTTAATTCTATACCACATTCTATAGCTTGAGAATACAGATAAATTATATTTTGTTACTGTGATAATACAAGAGATAAATTTGCTGCAACTGAAAATGTTTTTGTAATAACAGTTATTAATTAAATAAATTACCTTATATTAAATATATGGTAATTTATTTATTATTATTCAATATAGTAACCTATTTATCAGAATTAATAATTTTTAGATCATAACAAGCATATTCTAATTTTTTCTTTGCTTTTCTTCATCTTAAATAATGGTATTTCCAGTTGGCAATTCTTCACAATTTAACACATTATAGATTTTTTCATTATACTCTACTTTAATTCCTAATTTTTTGCTTATTAGTACTGTAACTTTTTGTTTTGGTATTAGCTAATTTGAAATATTCATTTACAATAGATATGTCACACTAAAATATATAGATGGTCTAAACGATATACTTGAAATTATTTACCTTCTGTTATATAATCACAACAAAATTAGTAAAATATAGAAGTTATAAATTTGATAAGGAAGATAGTATATGTGGCTTGCAATAAAAAGAGGTAGTATTGTTGTAATAGGATTATTATTACAAATATTGCTAAGTTTATTTATATATCTAAAATTAGGTGAATACATACATATTATTCAGGTTTTGTATGGAATTTTTAGTATATTAATAGTAATGGCAATTATAAAAGATAGCAAAAGATTAAGTAGTGACTTAATATGGATTATTGTAATAATGTTATTTCCACTAATAGGTACACTTTTATTTATTATACTAAACAAAAGTAAAAATAACAGTAAAATATTAAAAAATATTAATAAAAATATAAAAGATGGACAGAAATATTTAATTCAAGATGAAAATATAGAAAAAGAAATACAAGAACAAAATTTAGGACAATTACGATATATTAGCGAGTTTGCAGGATTTCCTGTAACAAAAAACAATGAAGTAAAGTATTATTCACTTGGAGATGATGTTTTTCCTGTAATGCTTGAAGAATTAAAAAAGGCAGAAAAATTTATCTTCATGGAATATTTTATTATTAACAAAGGCCAAATGTGGCAACAAATATTGGATATCTTAAAAGAAAAAGTTAAACAAGGCGTTGATGTTAGAGTAATGTATGATGACATGGGATCTATTGCAATGCTTCCAACAAGTTTCCCTAAAGAGCTTGAAAAAGATGGAATAAAATGTATTTTATTTAATAAATTATCTCCATTTTCAGGTATTATTATGAATAATAGAGACCATAGAAAAATGACAATTATAGATGGACATACAGTATTTTCAGGAGGAATAAATATTTCAGATGAATATATAAATGTAAATAGCAAATATGGTCATTGGAAAGATAATGGAATTATGATTAAAGGCGAAGCGGTTTGGAATTTTACAGTAATGTTTTTAGAAATATGGAATGCCTTTCGAAATGAAGATAAAGATTATGCAAAATATAAATATGAATTTAAAAAGAAGTATTCAGAAAATGGATTTGTTGTACCTTATGGAGAAAGTCCATTAGATGATGAAATCACAGGAGAAGATGTATATTTAAACATTATAAATCAAGCAAAAAGATACATTTACATCTATACACCATATTTAATAATTGATACAGATGTAATTAACAGTTTAGTTTTAGCTGCAAGAAGAGGTGTAGATGTTAGAATAGTTGTTCCTGGAATACCAGATAAAAAATTAGTTTATGATGTAACACAATCATATTTTAATGCATTAATAAAAGGTGGCGTTAAAATATATACTTATACGCCAGGATTTGTACATAGCAAAGTATTTATTTCTGATGACGAAGTTGCAACTGTTGGAACAATTAATATGGATTATAGAAGTTTGTATTTACATTTTGAATGTGGGATCTATATGAAGGATACAAATGTAATACAAGATGTAAAACAAGATATAATGAATGCTATAAAAAAATCTCATAAAGTAACACTTAAAGAATCTAAATGTGGAATTATAAAAGGAATGTGGCAAGCAATTTTAAGAATATTTGCACCACTTATGTAGCTAAAAATATAGGAGGAAATAAAATGAATTTATACGAGGATTTAAAATGGAGAGGATTAATACAAGATATAAGTGATGAAGAATTAATTAATAAGTTAAATAATGAAAAATTAACATTTTATATAGGAACAGATCCAACAGCAGATAGTATGCACATAGGACACTATTCATCTTTTCTAATATCAAAAAGACTTGCAAAATATGGACATAAACCTATTTTGTTAATAGGTGGAGCAACAGGTTTAATTGGAGATCCTAAACCTACTGCTGAAAGACCAATGATTACAAAAGAGGAAGTTCAGCATAATATAGAAGGTTTAACTAAACAAGCTAAAGAAATATTTGGATTCGAAGTAGTCAATAATTATGATTGGATAAAAGATATAAATATTATAGATTTTCTAAGAGACTACGGAAAATACTTTAATGTAGGATATATGCTAGCAAAGGATAAAGTAAAATCAAGAATGGAAACAGGTATTACTTATGCAGAGTTTTCATATATGATTTTACAAGCATTAGACTTTTTACATCTATATGAAACTAAAGGATGTGTGCTTCAAGTTGCAGGTTCAGATCAATGGGGAAATATAACATCTGGAATAGAATTAATTAGAAGAAAAACAGATAAAACTGCTTATGGAATGGTTATGCCTTTAGTTACAGATTCTAATGGAGTTAAATTTGGAAAAACAGAAGGAAACGCATTATGGCTTGATAAAAATAAAACATCAAGTTATGAGCTATATCAATACTTAATTAATTTAGAGGATTCAATGATTATAAGTTACTTAAAGAAACTAACATTTTTAAGCAAAGAAGAAATAGAAGAAATAGAAAAAGTGCACAATGAGAGGCCAGAATTAAGAGAAGCCCATAAAATACTTGCAAGAGAAATCATAACAGACTTACATGGAAAAGAAGAATATGAAAAAGCAATTAGAATTAGTGAAGCGTTATTCAAAGGTAACTTTAGTGTATTATCAAATGAAGAGTTAGAAGAAGCATTTAAGGGAAACGAAGTAAAAAGTATAGAATTAAATAAAAATATAGTAGATATGTTAGTAGATATGAATGTTGCACAAAGCAAAAGACAAGCAAGAGAATTTATCTCAAATAACAGCATAGAAATAAAAGGCGAAAAGGTTAATGATTTAGATAGAATAATTGATAATACTTACCTTACAAACGATACTTATCTAATAATAAAAAGAGGTAAGAAAAATTATTATATAGGTAAAGTAAATTAACATCATATTAAAAGAAAATGAAAATACAAAATTCATTTTCTTTTATTGTATAATGGAAATTGATATGATAATATTAAAATGAAAAATATGAGGAAATAAGGAGGAAAATTTATGATAGCAATAGGAAGCGATCATGGAGGTTATGAACTTAAAGAAGAATTAAAAAAACAACTAGAAGAAAAAGGACTAGAATATAAAGATTATGGTGCATATTCAACCGACAGAGTAGATTATCCAGTAGTTGCAAAAGAAGTTGCAAAATCAGTTCAAGAAAAAGAATGTGAAAAAGGAATATTAATTTGTAGGTCAGGATATGGTATGGCAATGGTTGCAAATAAATTTAAGGGAATAAGAAGTGCACCATGTTTTTGTACTAGGGCTGCACAGTTTTCAAGACTTCATAATGACACAAATATATTATCACTTGGAGCAGACTATGTAACAGTAGATGAAGCAAAAGAAATATTAGACACATGGCTAAATACAGAATTTGAAGGTGGAAGACATCAAGAAAGATTAGATTTGGTTTCAGAAATAGAAAGAGAGAATATGAAATGAAAATAATCTTAGCATCAAATTCACCAAGAAGAAAAGAATTGTTACGGAAAAATCGTTGATAATTTTGAAGTAGTAGTAAGCAATTTTGATGAAAGTTCAATATCAGAAGAAAGACCAGAAAAACTTGTATCAAAGTTATCAAAATACAAAGCAAAAGAAGTTTTTGAAAGATTAAAAAAGCAATACAAAGATTTAATAGTAATTGGTGGAGATACAGTAGTATATTTTGATAATAAAATCTTAGGAAAACCAAAGGATAAAGAAGATGCATTTAGAACTTTGAAAATGTTACAGGGGAATGTAAACTATGTATATTCAGGTTTAGCAGTTATATCAAAGAAAAATGGGAAAATTACAGAACACGTTGATTTTACAAAAACAGCAGTCTATATGAAAAAAATGACAGATGAAGAAATAGAAAAATATATTGAAACAGGTGAGCCTATGGATAAAGCAGGAAGTTACGCAGTTCAGGGCATAGGAAGTGAATTTATAGAAGAAATTGAAGGCTCATACAGTTCAGTTGTAGGATTAGATATAGAAAAATTAGAAGAAATATTAAACAAACTATAAAAGGGGTAATAAATATGTTAAAAGAATTTAAACAATTGTAAAAAGATGTAAAATATCATTTAAAATTATTGGAAACTAATATATAATAACAACATCCTTTTCATAAAGGAAATCTTTTTGAAGGGGGTGATGCTGTATGACATATGCTGACATTATATGGAAATTAGTTGAGCAATACTTAATGAAAAAGACCTAGATAAATTAACTAATGACCAATGCAATAAGAAACAGGCTGAAGATTAGTACATAACTAATCAAAAAGAGATAGTAAATTGCCGTTACTATCTCTTTTTAACTATATGACTTATGCTGACTTTAATCCATTTCTTAAGCTACTTATATTGTACTACGGAAAATTAAAAATGTCAAATAATTTTAACCTAAAACAGAAATAACGTAGGCAAAATTCATACTTTGATCGACATAAATTTGACTTTTTACAAGAAATTTGATATAATATAAATACATCAGGTGTTGAGTGAAGCAACACCACTCAAGGAGGAATAGTTTATGATAAATGATTATATAATTGTTTATGCTGGAACCCCAGGAAGCTTAGAAAACGAGGTGCGGGAAAAAATAGCCGAAGGCTATCAGCCTTTCGGCAGCATAGCAGTTAGCCCCAGTGGCTGTTATTGTCAGCCTATGGTAAAATAAAATTAAACAAATCCACGTCACTTCACAACGTGGATTTTGCTTTATATAATTTTTGCAAGTATAATTAACTTAACCTAACAATAAATTGTAACCATTTTTTAAAAAATATCTAATCAAAAGTATTGTATAAAATGAAAAAATATGATAACATATAAAAAGATTTTAAAGACAAAACCGTTTGAAAAAGCAAAGTAAGATAAGCAAAATGTGTATTTAAGAGAGAATAGGTCATAGGCTGAAAACCTATTTAATACTAGTTTGTCTGAAACTTCACTTTTTAGGTCTTATATTGAAATAATAGTAGATATAGGCGTTTGCTAGCGTTAATAGCAAATAGAGGTTAATTATTTTAATTAATAAATTTAGGTGGTACCACGTAAAAAATACGTCCTATTATTATATAGGACGTATTTTACATATATATACATAAAATTCAAAAATAAAATAAATTGTAATTTGTTTTGTTAAATTTATTGCAAATGTGTAGGGGCGGAATCAATTTCCGCCCGAAAAACAATAAATAATTCGCGGGCAGATATGGAATCTGCCCCTACGGATATAAAAATTAATTTAATTCAACAAACAACAATTTATTTAACAGAAAGGAATGAAATTTTTATGAAAGAGCAAATTGCTAAAATTAAAGAAAATGCATTCGCAGAAATTCAAAACTGCAAAACTCTTCAAGAATTAAATGATATAAGAGTTAAATACTTAGGAAAAAAAGGAGAGTTGACAGGACTTTTAAAAGGAATGAAAGATTTAACCTCAGGAGAAAGACCTGTTATTGGTGCATTAGTTAATGAAGTAAGAGATGTTTTAGAAGATAATATTAGAAAGGCTGAAGAAACATTAAAGGAGCAAGCTTTAAATGAAAAACTAGAAAAAGAAAAAATTGATATTACTCTTCCAAGTACGAGAATAAAAAGAGGAAGTAAACATCCAATAAATAGAGTAATAGAAGAAATAGAAGATATATTTGTATCAATGGGATATGATGTAGTAAATGGACCAGAGCTAGAAACAGACGAATATTGTTTTGAAAGATTAAATCTTCCAAAAGGGCATCCAGCAAGAGATATGCAAGATAGTTTCTATGTAGATCCAGAGCATTTATTAAGAACTCAAACATCAGCTGTTCAAGCAAGAGTAATGATGGACAATGAAGAAAAAGGTCCAATTAGAGTAATTTGCCCAGGTAAAACATATAGAAGAGATGATGATGCAACACATTCACATCAATTTGGTCAAGTTGAAGGACTTTTAATAGATAAAAATATTAGTCTTGCAGATTTAAAAGGAACATTAGAAGTATTTGTTAAGAAAATGCTTGGGGAAAATTCTAAATTAAGATTTAGACCAAGTTATTTCCCATTTACAGAGCCAAGTTATGAAGTAGATGTTAGTTGCTTTAAATGTGGTGGAAAAGGATGTAACCTTTGTAAACAAACAGGTTGGATAGAAATATTAGGGTCAGGAATGGTACATCCAAATGTACTTAAAATGAACGGATATGATCCAGAAAAATATACTGGATTTGCATTTGGAACAGGACTTGATAGACTTGCAATGTTTAAATATGGAATTACAGATATAAGATATTTTTATACAAATGATGTAAGATTCTTAAATCAATTCGATAGAAAGGATGTGGACTAATTGAAACTAAGTAAAAATTTTGTTAAAGACTATGTTGATATAGATGTAGATATAAAAAAATTAGCAGAAGATATGACAAGAGTAGGAAATGAATACGACACAGCTGAAAAGCTAATTAATGCATCTCATTTAATTATAGGAGAAGTATTAGAATGTGAAATGCATCCAGATTCAGACCATCTTCATGTATGTAAAGTAAATATTGGAAAAGAAGTTTTAGATATAGTATGTGGAGCACCAAATGTAAGAAAAGGATTAAAAGTAATTGTGGCTGAGGTAGGTGCTGAACTTCCAGGAGGTATTACAATTAAAAAGGGAAATATAAGAGGTCAAGAATCAAATGGAATGATGTGCTCTATTGCAGAACTTGGGCTAGAATCTAAATTCTTAAAAGAGGAAGATAAAGCTGGAATACATGAGCTTCCAGCAAATGCACCAGTAGGTGAAGACCCAATTAAATTTATGGAAATGGATGATGAAATAGCCGACTTCGAACTTACCGCAAATAGAGGTGACTTGCTTAGCATTTTAGGTATGGCATATGAACTTGGAGCAATATATGATAAACCTGTTAAAGAAATAGATTTAAAACATGATGAAATAGATGAAGGCATAAATGATAGTTTTAAAGTAGAAGTTGATACAGAAAATTGTAATTTATTCTTAGCAAAAAAAGCATTGAATGTAACGATTAAAGAAAGCCCAGCATTTATAAAAAATAGGCTTATAGCAAGTGGAATAAGACCAATCAACAATGTAGTTGATATAAGTAACTATGTAATGTTAGAAGTAGGTCAACCACTTCATTTCTACGATGCAGATAGACTTGGCTCTAAAATTTTAGTTAGAATGGCAAAAAACGGTGAAAAATTAACGACATTAGATAATATCGAAAGAACATTATCAGAAGATGATATAGTTATTACAAACGGCATGGAAGCAATAGGCCTTGCAGGTGTTATGGGAGGACTTTCAACAGAAGTAGAAGAAGATACAAAAAATATTATAATTGAATCTGCTGTATTTGATGGAGTTAAAATAAGATGTACATCTAAAAAAATTGTAAGAAGTGAAGCAAGTAATCGTTTTGAAAAAGGATTAGATCCAAATAGAACATATATGGCAATTGAAAGAGCATGCACACTTCTTGAAAAATATGCAGATGCAAAAATAGCAAAAGGTACAGTCGTTTATGATAAAGCAGATAAGCAAGAAAAGAAAATAGATATAAAATTTGAAGATATAAATAATCTTTTAGGTATTAATATTCCAGATGAAGAAACATTAAATGTATTTAGAAAATTAGGATTTAAATATTCAGTAAATGGAAGAGTAATTACTGTAATAGTACCTACAAGAAGAATGGATATATCAATTAAAGAAGACTTAATAGAGGAAGTAGGAAGAATTTATGGAGTTGATAATATAGAAGGAAAACTTCCAGTACTTCCAACAAGAAATGGTAAATACGATAAAGTAGCAAGAGAGATTAGAAACAAGATGATAGGACTTGGATTAAATGAAATAATGTCATATATATTAATAAATGATAAGGAAGCTGGAAAATTTACAACAGATACTTTTGATTCAATAAAATTATTAGACCCACTTACAGAAGATAGAAACACATTAAGATATAGCATGATCCCATCTCTTTTAAACATATATGAGTATAATTTGGACAGAAATAATAAAGATGTATCTATATTTGAAATAGGAAAAGGCTTTGGAAAAGTAAATAATGAGTATATAGAAGAAGAAAAACTATGCGTGCTTATGTCTGGGAAATACTATGAAGGAATAGGAAATACAAGGAATGTAGATTTCTATATAATAAAAGGAGTAGCAGAAGAGTTACTAGACTATTTAGGATATAACGGCAGATATAGTTTCATAAACAATAAAGAAATTCCAAAAGAATTTCATCCATATCAAACAGCTTTAATTTCTGTAAATAATGATATTGTAGGAATACTTGGAAAAGTTCATCCAAAAGAGACAAAAGAAGACGTATATACAATGGAAATTAATTTAAGCAAATTACTTTCTAAAAGAGTTGGAAAGATGAAATATAAAGAAATATCTAAATTTCCAAGCATTAAGAAAGATGTTGCATTTATAGTAGACAGAAATTTAGACTCAAGCATAATAGAAAAACAGATTAAACAATCTGCTGGAAGTTTACTTACAAATATAGAAGTATTTGATTTATATATGGGAGAGCATATTCCAGCTGATAAAAAATCAATAGCTTATTCATTAACATTCAGTGACAGCAAAAAAACTCTAACAGATGATGAAGTA
>CANRDJ010000026.1 GCA_947629355.1 uncultured Clostridia bacterium | reverse complement strand
TGCAACTCAATTATATATGATTTAAATCACTTATTCAATTTTTATTATTTTGTTTCACATCAATTGTAACACTACATTTTTAAAATTTTATTTAATTTTTTTGAATTATAACTTTTATGAATTTATTTTTTTAAGTAACTCGTCAACATCAATTCCATGCACTTGACATGCTTCTTCTATTGTTTCTTCTTGTGAAGCTGGGCAACCTAAGCAGTGCATACCCGCTTCTAATAATATATTTGCTTTTTCTGGTGCAATTTTTAGTAATTCTCCTATTTTTGTAGTTTTTTCTATCATTTTTATTCCTCCTAAATTGTATTTGGTATTTATCTTTTAGTATTTATATGTATAAAGAAACTATTCCTGAATATTCTCTTGCATTACACAAACAAAATACAAAAAATTAAACACAATTTTATAAATTTTATCATATTTTTTAAAAAAAGTATAGACAAATTAAAAATAATATATTATTATGGTAAAAAATGGAAGTGAGGTGTTTTAATCATTTTAATTCATTTATTCTTTATTTCTTTTATTATAAATGTTTTTATTGTTTTTTATTCAATTTACTCTTTAGTTGATTTAATAATATTCCATAATACTCAAGGATCAATTTTGAATATGAAAAAGAAAATTCTTGATTTATAGGAGGTAAATTTGAAATTTTTAAAATCAAAATTTTTTATATTTTTGTTTTCAATTTTAATTTCAATTATATTTTTAATTATTTTTAAACCAATTTTAACTACTAAAACTTTAATTTTTCCTTATGCAATACATCCATTTGATATAGCCAAAACTTATCCTAAGTCTTGGTTTTATATAAAAGCAATATATTATTTTAACTTATTTATATCTAATTTTTTAATAATAAATTCTATATTTGTTTTTTTTAAATCTAATAAACTCTCTAATATGTCCAAAGTCAAGCAAATAAACCATATTGAAGATGAAAGTAGTTTAAATTTATTAATTGGCAATAACTCCAAAACTCATGACCAAGTATTTATTCCTGAAAAAGGGCTATATCAAAATATTTTAATAACTGGAACTATAGGTTCCCGGCAAAACTAGTTCAGTCATGTATCCTTTACTAAATCAATTAATAAAATTTGAAAATCCTAAGTTAGGTATGTTAATTTTAGATGTTAAAGGAAATTTTTTTAAACAAGTATTAAAATATGCAAAAATCTATAAAAGGGATTCAGATATAATTGAAATAAGTTTAAATTCTAATATTAGATATAATCCTCTTGATAAGCCAAATTTAAATCCCAGTGTATTAGCTAATAGATTAAGAACTATTTTAGAATTATTTTCTCCTAACAATTCAGAGTCTTATTGGTTAGACAAAGTTCAAGATATTCTTACAGAAAGCATAAAACTTTGTAGGTTGTATAATTATGGATATGTTACTTTTAGTGAGCTTCATAATCTAATTAGCAATGATGATTATTATAAAAGTAAAATAGCATTTCTAAGAAATATATTTTTATCTGGAAAAATGTCTTCTGAAAATATTTATAATTTATACTCATCTTTATCCTTTTTTGAAAATGAATTTACAAATTTAGACGAAAGAACAAAATCAATACTAAAGTCAGAAATAACTAGAATTACCGGATTATTTGTATCTGATTTTAAAATCTCAAAAATTTTTTGTCCTAAAAAACAAGAAATTAATTTTAAAAATTTTGACGAAATAATTAATAATGGTAAAATCGTTGTTCTTAATATGAATATTGCTGAATACAAAAATCTATCAAAAATAATTGCCGCATATTTAAAATTAGATTTTCAATCTCAGGTACTTTCTGAATTATCAAAAAATAAAGATCATTTAAATTCAACAGTATTTATGTGTGATGAATATCACGAATATGTAACAGTATCTGATGCAGATTTTTTTGCACAAAGCAGGGAATCTAAATGTATAAATATTGTATCAACTCAAAGTTATTCTTCTATATTAAACACTATTCAAAACGAAGCATCTGTTAAAGTAATCATTCAAAATTTAGTAAACAAACTATGGCTTAGAACTGATGATATATATACTATTGAAAGTGCACAAAAACAAATTGGTAGAGAGGATAAAACAAAATTATCAAGAAACATTTCAGAAAATGCAGTAGAAACTAATTTTAATTATTTCACTAATTCATTTCATTCTAGAAAATCTAATCTATCTGAAACAATTTCTACTCAGGTTCAATCTGATTATATATACGATATTAATTTTTTTACACAAAATTTAGAAACTTTTTCATGTCTTTCCTTTATATCTAATGGCAATAGAATTTTATCACCATGTAAAATTGATTTGATTCCTTATTTTAAAAACTCTAATTCCCAAGAAAATACTAAAAAAACTAATAATTTAAAAATAATTTAGAAAGGTGGTAAACATATGAATAAAAAATTCTTATTTTTAATTTTATTTATTATTATTTTATGTATGATTTTTATAATTTCATTTTCTAATTTCACTTTTGCTGCATACCCAAAACTAGTTTCCAAGCTACTTAATGGATTTGAAACTATAAAAAGTTGGATTATAAAAATAGCAACACCTGCTGCTGCAGTTGCTGTAGGTACAGGAGTTTTTATGAGAAAATTTAGTTTTGGTGACGAAGAAAGAATCCGTATTGGTAAAAAAATAATTAATGGAAGTCTTTTTTCCTATGCATTTATTTTAGCAATAGATTTAATTCTTGGTGCTATTGAACTTTTAATTTCTTAGAAGACGAGGTGTAAAATTGGAAAATTCACAAATAAACATTGTTCAGGAAATTACTCAAACCATTAATAATTTGTTCTCTAATTTATTTTCATCTATTGATAATTCCTTATATTCTGTTTTAGATGATTTATTATTTGTAGGTTCGAATTTAATTAATGATTCTAATTTAGAAAAAATTTTGGGCAATTTAAATTCAAATGGTTTAATTTTAATTTGTAATTCACTACTAGTTGGAGCTGCCTTGTATTATACTTGTTTTCTTATCTTATCACATTTTACACTTTCGCAGGTTCAGAGACCTATTCAATTTATATTTAAATTGTTTTTATGTTCAATAGCAATAAATTCTTCTTTATTCATAGTAAAACAATTTATTACTTTATTTTCCAACGTAACATTATCAATAAGAGAAGTTGGTGAAATTATTTTTGATGAAAATATTTGCTTATCTACATTTGTTGAAAAATTTAATTCTAATATATATATTGAAAACTCAGAACTTAATATTTTTTCACTAGATGGACTCATGAAAAGTTTTGTTTCAATAGGTCTTTTAAATCTAGCAGTTTCATATAGTATAAGATATGTATTAATAAAAGTATTTGTTATTTTTTCTCCTTTTGCTTTTATTTCTTTAATAAATACTAACACTTCATGGATATTCAAAAGTTGGTTTAAACTTTTTGTTTCCCTTCTTTCTTTACAGATATTAGTATCTTTAATATTATTAATATCTTTTTCAATAGAATTTAATTCTTCTGATATATTTTCAAAATTTATATACATTGGATCTGTTTATGCTCTTATTAGGGCAAATTCATTTATTAAAGATTTTATGGGAGGACTATCTACAGACGTTAGTGCCGGAATATCTAGTTTTAGGTCATTATTATCTAAATAAATTGTATTTTGTTTAAGAAGAGCATATGGACGTAAGGTCATAAAATTTTTGTCTTCGTCCTAGTAAATTGATGTAAGATAAACTCAATAGAAATTCAATATAAAAAGGAGTTTTTTATGAAATATATTTTTCCACAGAATTACACTTTTAAAAATAAATTATTTGGAATAATTGATTATTCTACATTAATATTAAACATAATCTGGGATGTTTTTATATTTTGCTTACTTGATATTTTTATTCCAAATATATCCATCAAGATGTCATGTTTTATTATTTTTTGTTTTCCTCTGCTTTTATTTAGCATCATAGGTTTTAATCATGAAAATTTTGTATATGTATTAATTTATCTTTTTAAATTCATTAAAAGTCCTAAAATTTATTTTTATAATAAAAATTAGATAATTATTTTATTCTTTCTTTATTGTAATAATTCAATTAAAATGGTATAATTGATGTACTAAATTTAAGGGAGTAATGCTATGAGACTAGAAAGCAAAGATAAATCTATTATTTTTTCATCAACAGAAATTCCAGATGTTTTTTTTACAGAATATATGAACGAAGCAAGTGGGGATTTTATTAAGGTTTATTTATGTTTAGTTTTTTTATCTAAATATAATAAAGATATTAAACTTAATGACTTATATAAAAAATTAAATATTTCTTTGCAGACAATACAAACTGCTCTTAATTATTGGGAAGAAAAAGGAGTTTTAATTAAAAAAGTAAATGGTTATATATTAAACAACTTACAAGAGATTGAACTACACAAATTGTATTCTCCGAATCTTACTTTATCTAAGGAAGATATAAAGAAAAACGAAAATAGTAAATATAGAGCAAAAGCAATTGAATGTATTAATAATTTATATTTTCAAGGAATCATGTCTCCTGCTTGGTATAGTGATATAGATTTATGGTTTAAAAAATATGAGTTTGATGAACAAGTAATGATTTCTCTTTTTGACTATTGTTTTAACAAATCAGCCCTTCATAAAAATTATGTAAAAACAGTTGCTGAAGCTTGGCATAAAAGTAATATTAAAACTTACGAAGATTTAGAAATCTATTCAGAAAAACAAGAAAAAATGAGTAAAATTAAGAAAGATATTGCAAAAAAATTAGGAAGATATTCTCCTTTAACACAGTTTGAAGAAGCATATATAGAAAAATGGGTTTTAGAGTTTGGTTATGATTTAAAAGTTATTAATATTGCACTTAAAAAAACTACTTCTAAAGCTAATCCTAGTTTTGATTATTTAGATAAATTAATTTCAGACTGGCATGATAGAAATTTAAAAACAGAAATTGATGTAAATAACTTTTTAGCAGAAATGAAACAAAAAAATAAAAATGTTAATCAATTAAAAAAGCAAACAAATTATAATAATTATAATCAAAGAAATTATGATAATTTAGATGATTTATATGCTAACAAGAAGGTGAATTAATGAATAATTCTATATTAAATGAATTGTTAAAAAAATATGAGCAAAATAGAATAAATAACATTCGTGATGCAGAAAATCGTAAAAAAGAATTATACTTATCAAATCCGAAATTGCAAGAAATTGATGATAAATTAAGTAATATTTCTATAAATACAGCAAAAGAAATTTTAAAAAATAATTCACCCAAAAATTTGGAAACTTTAAAAAAAGAGATTGCAAATTTAAAAAAAGAAAAAGAAAATTTATTAAAATCTTTAAATATTCCTAAAGATTATTTATCTGTTAAATATGATTGTAACATTTGCAAAGATACTGGATATGTTTTTGAAAATGGGTTATCTGTAATGTGTAATTGTTTAAAGCAAAAAATATATAATTTAGAATATAATCAAAAGAATGTAAACAATATAGATGACCAAAAATTTAATAATTTTAATATTAATTTATTTTCTGATAAACCAGATAAAGAAAAATATAATACTGATATATCTCCTAGAGAAAATATATTAGATATAAAAAAGTCTTCAGAAAAATTTATCCAGAATTTTGATGATTCAGAAACTAAAAATTTACTCTTTTCAGGTGGAACAGGTCTTGGTAAAACTTTTCTTTCTAATTGCATTGTAAATGCTTTATTAGAAAAAAGCAAAACTGTAATGTATCAAACAGCACCTGTAATGCTTGATAATTTAATTGCAGATTTATTTGCAAAACCCGAAAATCAAACCGGAATTTCAAATAATTTATTAACAGTTGATTTACTAGTTATAGATGATTTAGGAACAGAAACAATGAACAGTATGAAATTTACCGAATTATATAAAATAATAAATACCAGATTATTAAGTCACAATTGTAAGCCTTTGAAAACAATAATATCTACTAATTTAGACTTAAAAGGATTATTTAATACCTACGACGAACGTTTAGTTTCTAGATTTATTGGCTATTATGATATATATAGATTTTATGGTGATGATATTAGATTAAAAAAACAGAAATGAAAATTTCATTTCTGTCTTTTTATTTAGTATTAATTTTTTAACACTTCACTACATCTGTGGCATATAGTTGGATTTTCCTTATCTTCTCCAACAGTAGTTGAATACATCCAGCATCTTTCGCATTTTTCACCTTCTGCTTGCTCTATTTCTACTCTCAGTTTTACTTCTGCATCCATTTTATTTTCTTCGACTTCTAATCCAGATATTATGAATACACTTTGTAATAATTTTAAATTATCTTTTATAAAATTATATAAATTTCCTTCTGCATAAAGAATTACTTTTGCATTTAATGAATGTCCTATTATTTTTTGTGCTCTTGCTTCTTCTAGTTTTTTAGAAACAATTTCTTTTATATCTACTATCTTTTCCCATTTTTCTCTTATTTCTTTATTTTCATATTGCTCATTAACAGTTGGATAATCTGTAAGCATGACACTCTCTACATCTGTATCCTTGGTCTTAGGCATATATTTCCATATTTCCTCTGCTGTAAAAGATGTAAGTGGTGCTAAAATTCTAACTAGTGAATTTAATATTATATACATAGTTGTTTGAGCAGCTCTTCTTGCTTTTGAATCTACCTTTGAACTATATAGTCTGTCTTTTATTATATCTAAGTAAAAACTACTCATGTCTGTAACACAGAATATATTTATTGCTTGATAAGCTTGATGGAAGTCATATCTATCATAGCTTTCTGTGCATTCTTTTATTAAATCATTTAATTTTACTAAAGCATATTTATCTATTTCTTCTAAATCTTCATATTTAACTTGGTCAATATTTGGATCAAAATCTGATATATTACCTAAAATATATCTTGCTGTATTTCTTATCTTTCTATATACTTCTGTTATTTGTTTTAGTATATCTTTAGATAAACTTACATCTGACTGATAATCTGATGAAAGAACCCAAAGTCTTAATATATCTGCACCATATTCTTTTATAACATCTTGTGGACTTATTCCATTTCCTAAACTTTTAGACATCTTTTTACCTTCTCCATCTACTGTCCATCCATGTGTTAAAACTTGTTTAAATGGTGCTATTCCATTTGTTGCAACAGATGTTAAAAGTGATGATTGGAACCATCCTCTATATTGATCTGCTCCCTCTAAGTATAAATCTGCTGGGTAGTCTATTTCTCTATCTACTAATACACTTTGATGTGTTGAACCAGAATCGAACCATACGTCCATTATATCTTTTTCTTTTATAAATTCTTGACATCCGCATTTTTCGCATTTAGCGTTTTCTGGCATTAATTCTTTTGCTGTTAAATCCCACCAAGCATTTGAGCCTTTCTCTTTAAATATTTTCTTTAATTTTTCTATTGATTCTTCTGTTATATATTCTTTTCCACACTCTTTACAATAGTATATTGGAAGTGGAACTCCCCATGTACGTTGTCTTGATATACACCAGTCTGCTCTCTCTTTTATCATGTTAGAAATTCTATCTAGCCCCCAACCTGGTATCCATTCTACCCTTTCAGCAGCACTAATTGCTTCATCTTTAAATTTATCTACACTACAGAACCATTGCTCTGTTGCTCTAAATATAATTGGATTTTTACATCTCCAGCAATGTGGATATGAGTGATTTAATTTTTGTTTGTGCAATAAATATTTATTTTCTTCTAACCACTCTATAATTTTATCATTAGATTCATCATATTTTAGTCCTGCAAATATTCCTGCACCTTCTGTCTGGAAACCTTTTCCATCAACAGTAACTACAATTTCTAATCCATTTTTTATTCCACACAAGTAGTCCTCTTTACCATAACCTGGTGCTGTATGAACTGCTCCTGTACCTGTTCCTAAATCTACAACTATTGTATCATCACTTCCAAGAACAACTCTTGACATCCTATCTAAAAATGGATGTTTACAAAGCACTCCCTCTAATTCATAACCTGGCAAAGTTTGAACTGTTTCATATTTTTCTATTCCAGCTTCTTTCATTACACTGTCTACTAATTCAGTAGCAATTATTAATTTTTCATTCTCAGTTTTTACTATTGAATACTCAAATTCTCCACCTATTGTAATACTAACATTACCTGGCAAAGTCCAAGGTGTTGTAGTCCATATTACAAAATATGTGTTTTCTTTATCAAATTTACCTTTGCTGTCAGATACTTCAAATTTAACATATATAGACATTGTATCAACATCTTGATATTCTATCTCTGCTTCTGCAAGTGCTGTTTCACAGTCAGTACACCAATATACTGGTTTTAATCCTTTATACAAATAACCTTTTTTATACATATCATAAAATACTCCAAGTTGTCTTGCCTCTAATCGTGGTTCATAAGTAATATATGGATCTTTCCAGTCCCCTAAAACACCTACTCTTTTGAAACCTTCAATTTGTTTATCCTTATAATTTTTTGTAAATTCTAAACATGTATCTCTAAATTGTGATACAAGAATTTTATCTCTATCTAAACCTAGTTTTTCAATAGCTTTTTTTTCTGTCGGCATACCATGTGTATCAAATCCTGGTATATATGGAGTATAATATCCCTTTAAGGCTTTATATCTTACAATAGTATCTTTTAATATTTTATTTAAAGCATGACCTATATGAATTTCTCCATTTGCATATGGAGGTCCATCATGCAACACAAAATGCTTATGGCCTTCATTTTTCTTTAATATTTTTTCATATAAATCATTTTCAAAGATTTCTTTTTCAATCTCTGGCTCCCTCTCTGGCAAACTTGCCCTCATTGGAAAATCTGTTTTTGGTAAATTCAATGTTTTTCCATAATCCTTTTTTTCTTCACACATATTTATTCCTCCTTTAAATATTTTTCCGTTAAATTAAATATTAACTAAAAACACGCCCTATCTACATAGGGCGTGTTTTTACGCGGTACCACCTAATTTATATAAATTTATAATTTATACATCTTTAACATCTTTAACGCAAGATTTACGTCTTAAATTACCTTTATTCATTTAAGAAACTCCAAGGTGATAACAAAATAATCTATTTTCTAATTAAACTTTCACCATATGTTTAACTCTCTGTTAGTTTTACTATTATTTGTCTTGTCCTCTTCTTTGTTTTTATATATGCTATATATATTAACACTTTTTTTATTTCAAATCAAGACTAAATCTATATTTTTATCTTTCGTTTGATTCTCTTTGTCCTCGTGATTTTTTTATATTTTCATTTACTCTATCAAGTTCTCTTATTATTTCCTCAATATTCTCTATACCATAGTCATTTTTATATTCTTTATAGAAATCATGTATAAGTTTTGTTGCAATTTCTTTTTTATTTTGTACAGTACCTTCTGAAACTATTTGAAGTTTACTATACAAATTCTCTACTAGGATTCCAAAATATCTTTTTCTTTCTTCCTCTGTCATATTATTCATCCTCTTTTTCTTCAGGAACTTTTTCTATACTTACAACTTTTCCTTCGTTGGTTCTCATTAATGTAACACCTTGTGTTGATCTTCCAAGTATGCTAATATCTGCTGCACTAATTCTTATTATTGTTCCTGTATCTGTAATTAACATTACATCATCAGAGTCAACAACAATTCTAATTCCAACAATATCACCAGTTTTTGGTGTTATCTTATATGTAAGTACGCCTTTTCCTCCCCTTGTTTGAACCCTATATTCATCTAATTCAGTTCTTTTTCCAAACCCATTTTCTGTTATTGCAAGAAGAGTTGCTTTACTTCCAGAAATTATTGATTCCATTCCTATAACATAATCGTCTTTATTTAATCTTATTCCTATAACTCCTTGAGATGTTCTTCCCATAGGTCTTACATCTTTTTCATCAAATGTAATTGCAAGTCCTTTTCTTGTAACTAAAACAATATTATCTTCACCATCTGTTAATCTTACATCTATTAATTCATCTTCGTCTTTTAAAGTAATTGATAATAATCCTGTTTTTCTTGCAGAGTTATATTCAGCAAGTGCTGTTTTCTTTATAACACCATTTTTAGTAGAGAATAGTAAATATTTTCCTTCTGCGAAGTTTTGAATTGGTATTATAGCTGAAATTTTTTCCCCTGCATCTAAACTTAATAAATTTACTATTGCTGTTCCTCTAGCTGTTCTACCTGCTTCTGGAATTTCATATCCTCTTAATTTATATAATTTACCTTTGTTACTAAAAAATAATATTGTATCATGCGTAGATGCTATAAAAATTTGTTTTACAAAGTCTTCTTCTCGTGTTGCAATTCCTGTAATACCTTTTCCACCTCTTTTTTGGCTTCTGTATGTATTTATAGGCATTCTTTTTATATATCCAAAATGTGTTAAAGCAATTACAGTCTGTTCTTCTTTTATTAAATCTTCTATATCTATTTCTCCTTCTGCTGCAACAATTTTTGTCTTTCTTTCGTCTCCAAATTTTTCTTTTACTTCTAATAACTCATCTTTTATTATTCCATATACTAAAGTTTCACTTGATAATATTTCTTTTAAATGAGCAATTAATTCCATTAATTGTTTATATTCTTCTTCTATTTTATCTCTTTGCAATCCTGATAATGTTTTTAATCTCATATCAAGAATAGCTTGTGCTTGTATTTCTGAAAGTCCAAATCTCTCCATTAATCTTTCTTTAGCATCATCATATGCTGACCTTATAATATTAATTACTTCGTCAATATTATCTAAAGCTATTTTTAATCCTTCTAAGATATGAGCTCTTGCTTCTGCTTTATCAAGCTCAAATTTAGTTCTTCTTAAAATTACTACTTTTCTATGTTCAATATAGTGATCTAAACATTGTCTTAATGTTAATATTTCAGGTTTACCATCTACTAGTGCAAGCATTATTATTCCAAATGTATCTTGCATCTGTGTGTTTTTATATAATTGATTTAAAACAACTTGTGGATTTGCATCTCTTTTTAGTTCTATAACAATTCTTACTTTTTCTTCTCTATCAGATTCATCTCTTATTGCAGATATTCCTTCAATCCTTTTCTCTTTTACAAGGTCTGCAATATGTTCAATTAATTTTGATTTATTTACTTGATATGGAAGTGAAGAAACTATTATTCTTTGTTTGTTTCCACTCATTTCCTCTATTTCAGCTTCTGCTCTTAATGTAATTTTTCCTCTACCTGTTGTATAAGCTTGTTTTATACCTTCTCTACCAAGAATTGTAGCACCTGTAGGAAAATCTGGTCCTTTTATAACAGACATTAAGTCTTCGTTTGAAACCTCATCTTCATCTATTATTTTTATTATTCCATCAATTAATTCACCTAAATTATGTGGAGGTATATTGGTAGCCATACCTACGGCAATTCCTGATGATCCATTTGCAAGTAGTGCTGGTATCTTTGCTGGTAATACAACTGGTTCTTGAAGTCTATCATCAAAGTTTGGCATAAAATCTACTGTATCTTTTTCTATATCTGTTAACATATTTAAAGCAATTTTAGACATTCTTGCTTCTGTATAACGATATGCTGCTGGTGGGTCACCATCTACAGAACCAAAGTTTCCATGTCCATCAATCATCATATATCTCATAGAAAAATCTTGAGCCATTCTTACTAATGCATCATATACAGATGCATCTCCGTGTGGATGATATCTACCAAGAACATCACCAACAGTTGTAGCACATTTTCTATATGGTTTATCTGGCGTAAATCCATCTTCATGCATTGTATATAAAATTCTTCTATGTACTGGTTTCATACCATCTCTAACATCTGGAAGTGCTCGTGCTACTATAACGCTCATTGCATAATCTATATATGCTGTTCTCATTTCGTTTTCAATATCTCTTTGTATAATATTTTCTTCTGCGTTATCCATTAATTTTACCTCTTTTCTTCTATTTTCCATCTTTTCCTATTATATATTAACAAATTTAAATATGCAAGAAAAAACATAAGAAAAATTTTACTTTTCTATTGTATTAAATACATACGGAAATGCTCTTTTTAAGGGTGCTTTATTATAAATTTATGTATTGCATTTTACATAAATTTATTGTATAATTTTTTTATACCCTTTGATTCTAGTGTAAGATAGAATCACTCATATAATAATTATAAGGAGTGGTATTAATGTATTTAACTATAACCATTAATGATGCAAGTTTCAAAAATGGGATTCTTTCTATTCAACCAGTTGTGTCCTACTGCAAAGAGAATGGTTGGATTACCATTGGTGGTATCTATGCTTGTAGATATCCCAATAATACTTGCTTCACCTTTCGGCAAATATTAAAAAAAAAGAGTTAAACCTAAAAAGCTGCTTACACAGCTTTTTTATTTTTGGACAATATTTAAGTTAATTTATTTGCAAGTTCTAGTTCCTCTTTTGAAACATTAAAATCTCCCCCTTTATTTTTTATTAGTAAATGCAAATTTTCTAATTGTCTTGCCCTTGTTATAATATCCTCTAATGGAATAACATTTTTTAATTCATTTTCCATTTTTTTATATTGTTTTTCCATATTGTTAAAATCTTGATTTTGATAATACTCTTTCCAATTAGTTATATATTTATCTATTTTTTCGATAGATTCTATCTGTGATGTCATATTATTTTCTATACTATTATTTATTGTATTTAAAATCGTATTTTTCCCTTTTTGTATAATATTTGCTGTACTACTGTTTATTAATCCACTTTGCTTGGATTTTTTTATACCCCAGTCTAAAACATCTGATACAGAATCAATTAATCCCCCTTTTTTTATTACATTTTTCACTTGTGACATATTCTCAAATTTTCCTGTAAATATGCCTAAAATACTTTTGCCCATATCAATTACATTATTAATTGCAGTTTTAATTCCTGCTGAAAATCCATCTGTAATTATACTATCCTTTACTTCTATAATTTCATCTTCTAAAAAATCCGGTAATATTGCTTTTAATCCTAAATTAATACCACCATTTATAACTTGTCCTAAATTACTTTCTAAAAAGCTTTTTTGCTCTTCATATGTAACACTTCTTAAATTGTTATTTTCTAAATTAATATTATTTTCAATTGCTAATTTATTACTCATATAAAATCTCCTTTTAATTATGTATCTTTTCTAAAATAGTTTAATATAATTTTTTCACGAGGTACTTCTTTACAAGATTTATGTTTAAATTATTTCTAACTATTAAAATTACAAAATATATTTTTCTATTATATTTTCAAACTGCTTTTTTAATTTTTTATCAATTATTTTTAAATTATTATTAATTATTAAATTAAAATTATCATTTAATTTAATTTTTCCTAAAATGTTAAAATCAGAAAATAAAGTTTTTAATATTTTATTATCTATAGAATTATTATTAATTTTGTTAAATAAAATATTTATTTTTTGTTTATTTATTTTCCATTTATTAATATAAATATCTAATAAATTTTTACTCTTTTTTAATTCTATTAAATTTGCTTCAGATAAAAAAATTATTAAATCTGTATTTTCTAATATTTCTTTTGTATAATCAAAAAAACATTCAGAAGTAGTATCAATAATAATTAAATCATACTTTGAAATTAATTCTTCTAAAAAATTTTTTATTTTATTTTTTTCTATTTTATTTTTTTCATCAAATAAAATATCTATTCCACATAATAAATTAATATTTTTATTTACTTTAATTATCAAATTATTTATTTTACTATTTATTATTATTTTTTTGTCATATACTTTTTTTACATTAAATATTGAATTAATACTTTGATTAAAAATATCAAAATCTATTAATAATATTTTTTTATTTTTTATTATTTTTGCTAGGAGTGAACAAAATATACTTTTTCCTATTCCATTTGTTCCAACAATACTAATTATTTTTTTATTATTATTTAATTTAAATCTTTTCTTTATTTTTATTTTTTTTAATATTTTATTTTTAATTTTTAAATAATTTTTATTAATTAAATTTTTATATTTTATTCTTTTTTCAGAACTGTTTTTTTCTAAAATTATTTTTTTAAGATTTTTTATTTCTTCATTTATTTTGTTTTCTTTTATGTTAGAATTAATATTATTTATTTTATTTATTAATTCATCAATTGTTATTTTATTATTATAAAAAATATTAAATATGCCTTTTGATATTAAATAATTTTTTGTTTCCTCTTTTTGATTTTTTAAAATTACAATTATTTCAATATTTTTATTAATTAATTTTATTTTTTCAATTAAATTTTTAAATCCAATTTGTCCTGTTAATAATTCACTAATTATTATTAAATTTATGTCTGGATTTTGCTCTAATTTTTCTATAACTCCTTCTTGATATTGAATATCATTACCTATTATTTCAAAATTTGTTTTTTCTTTTAATTTTTCATTTATTTTCGGATTTGCTAATGCAGTTATAATTTTCATAATTAACTCCTTTTATTTTTATATAATTATTTCTTTTTCAAAATCTGCTACATCAATTTTACTTAAAATGTGTTCTTCCCCTACAAACATCAAACATTCTCCTCTTTTTAAAGATTTTATTTCTATTTTTTCTTTTTCTGATAAATTTGTATATTTGCTTAAAACCAAAATATTTTCTTCTTCCAAAGCAAAAAATATTTTATTACTTGAATTATTTAAAATGCTTTTTCCATATGTACCTCCATCTAAACTAAATAAATCTGATATATCTTGTGTTATTGCAATACTACTTCCTCCATATTTTCTAATAGTCTTAAATATTTTATAAATAAAACTTGCAACATCTTTATTAGAAGTAACTCCTATTAATCTCCAAACCTCATCTAAATAAATTGCTTTTTTTATTTCTCTATTATTTTTAATTTTGTCCCAAAATAAATCAATAAATAAATACATACCATATTTCAAATTTTCTTCTCCTAAATCATAGACATCTGCAATAATTAATTTATTATTTAACTCAATATTTGTATATTTATTAAAAAAATTAAGAGAACCTTTAACAAATGGAATTAATTTTATTTGCATTTTTTTAGTAGCTTTATCTTCTCCTAAAATATTATATAAATCTTCAAGTAAAGGCATATCTGAACTCTCTTTAAAGGTTGGTTCTATACTAACTTTATTTTCATATATTTTAAATAGGCTATTATCATCAAAAGTTATATTCTTTTTTTCATAACATTTTATTATTTTTTCCTCTAATATTGCCTTTTCTTCTTCATTTAATTCTCCGAATATTAAATTAAAAAATCCTATTAATTTTGTAATTTTAGTTGCTAAATACCCTTTGCCATCTTCTATTGATTCTTTTCTTATATCAAATATGTTTATATATGTGTTTGAATTTGGTCCTATTTTTAATACTGCTCCATTTAAATTTTTAGCAAGTTTTTCATACTCTCTTTCAGGATCAATAACATACTGTTCTATATTTAAAAGCTTATATCTTAAAATCATTAGTTTTGTATAAAATGATTTTCCGAGATCCACTTGTTCCAAAAATACACATATTAGCATTTTTATATTTATCTTGATTATATCTATCTATGAACACTAAAGAATTATTATAAATATTAGTTCCACAAAAAATTCCCTCTTCATCAAAAATACTAGATGATATAAATGGATATGTAGAAACAAGTCCACTCGTCAAAACATTTCTTCTTGATGCAAATTTAATATCATTATTATTTTCCATTGTTGGAATACAAGATAAAAATAATTGTTCTTGTCTAAAATTAGATCTTCTCGTTTGTAATCCGTGTGCTTTGCAGTATCCCTTCTATTTTATTTAATAAATACTCTTGTTTATTTATATCTTCAGAAAATAAATTTATATAAATATATAAAAAATATATATCTTCATTATTTACCTGAATTTCTTTTCTAATATATTTAGCATCATTATATGTAAATGCAGCAATATCTATATCTTGCCTATTCTGATTACTTTCTTTTAAGTTTACTCCAACATTTGCTATATGATATGTTAAATTTCTAATTGCTTTATATGGATCTTGTTTTTCATAAAAAATTGAAATATTCATATTCAAGTTTGAATCTAATATTTTTTTTAAAATTAATTCATTATATTCCCTATAATAATTAACAATTATTATTCCTGAATAATACATATTATCTATTTCAATAAATTTTGGATTACTTAAATTAATGTATGCTGGAGATATTTTATCTTTTATGCAAAACTCTCCATCAATTTTCTTTAACTTGTTTTTATTTTTTTTAAAAAATTTTTTTATCACTTTTCACATCCCATTTTTCACATTTGAATTAAATTTTTTCTTAAATTAAAAAAAGAATATAATATTTTTTCTACTTGTTCTTTTTCTGAAATATCTAATACTATATTTCCACATCTCGACAAACATTCTTTAATATTAAAATATTTATCTCTTAGTTTATCAAAAATAATTTTTTCTGCATTATAGTTGTTTTTTTGTTTTTTATTTTCTTGGAATTCTTTAACTAGAATATAAAAATTTTTAGAAGATGATTTTTTATCTATATT